>NZ_VCMY01000069.1:0-21147 GCF_005924235.1 Mycobacterium sp. DBP42 | reverse complement strand
ATCTGAATCGCACCTTCTACCAACCGCAACGATCTTCGTCGATGCCGAAGAGTGGGACGCCCGAGCCCGCGCCCTCGGCGGAACGCGCAACACGCTGCTTGTGGGACTCGCAGCTCGGCTCGCCCACCATGCGGGGCGGGTTGCGGCAGACGGATCGGTAGTGGTAACCCTCCCCGTCAACGAGCGCACCGCCGACGATACCCGGGCCAATGCGATCAGCGGTGTTCGTGCGACGGTCAATCCCGCATCCGCCACCACAGACCTGGGTGAGATCCGGGCCGCGGTCAAACAAGAACTGATTCGACACTCCCAGGAGCCCGACCCTCAACAGGTGATGAACGCCCTGGTACCCCTGATGTCCGAAAGGGTTCTCAAAGCTGCCCGCAGTGCGACCAGGGGCAATCCCTTCAATCTCGTGGGCGCATCCAATGTCGGAGAGATGAATACCGCCGCTGGACGGGCAGACAGCACCGACGCAGCTTCGTTCGCCCTGAGACTGCATCACCTCGGGGTGGCCACGTCGACGTTGCACCGCTATGGCGGCGTGCAGACCATGTTGTCGGGCACGATGAATGGGCAGATATTCATCTCGCTGATTTCGTATCTGCCGGGCCGGGCCAACTCCAACGACGAATTGCGCCTCGATCTTTCGACCGCGCTGAAGGAGTTCTCCCTGAGCGGCAGCTATCTCTGACCAACGGGATCACGCAGGCGCAGCCGTCACCAGACGAGTGGCACCAGTCGGTAGTGCACCTTCTGCATGTATTCCCGATAGCCGGCGAGTTGCTGTCGGAGCAGCTTCTCCTCGTCCTGGATGCGGAACGTGTACAGGGTCAGGACGGGAATGAGAACAGCCAGCCCCCACCACGAGCCGAGCGCCAGCGGCATCCCCGCCACCATGAGCAGCGCCCCCATGTACATCGGATGCCGGACCAGGCCGTAGAGGCCCGTGGAGACCAGCTTCTGCTCCGACTCCACGGTGATGTTGGCTGACGCGTAGCTGTTCTGGATGATCGTAAAGATCGTGATCACGAGGCCGACTGCGAACATCACGTTGCCGATCCAAGATACGGCGGTGGGTACTGGGGACCAACCGAAGCGGTGGTCAAGGCCGCAGAACACCGGCAACGCGACGGACAGAACTGCGATGACGCCGATGACACCCTTTTGCACCGGTCTCGACTCCGCCTTCTGCACGACGCGCATACGCCGCTCCACGACCGCCTTGTCCTTACTCAACAGGTAGACGGTAGAGGCAATTGCCATCACCGCGTACACCGTCAGGAAAACCCACGCCTGCCAGTAGTTGAATGTCCCCGCCGGCACGAAGAGCAGCGCGCCCAACGCCAACAGGCCGAATACGGATTGGACAGCCGCCCGAATGTTGGTGTTCATGTGATTCTCCTACATTGTGATTGCGGGACGCTCACAGAAGCGAGCCGGTCAGCGAAAAATCGTCAAGTGCACTTGAAAGATCTTCTTGCAAACGGTCATTCGTGTTCACTCGACCCGGAAGATAGGAATGCGCCGAAACGAACACTCGTCCGTTCGCTCTCCCGGACAGAAATGACTGGGTCCCGCCGAAGCGGTGGAGCATCGCCTCAGTCAGTCCCAGGTACGGGAGAACTTTCACGGCGAAGTGGTCGGCGTCCGTACCGTCCACCCGACTGGCGGCTGGGTTGACCACACCGAGGTTGGACGAACCGACCTGATTGGGTGAACCGACACGAGATGTGGCTCCGAGGAACCGCTTGGGCAGCAGCGGGACGATGGCATTCACGGCCAGCTCCTCGTCGGGTACCTCTCCGTGACGGATCAGCGCTTGTTTAACCGCAGCGCGGATCTCCCCCAGCTCCGTAGTCGCGAGTGCGGGATCAACCGCGACGGCAACACTACTTCGTGCGTTGGCACGGGTATCTCCGTCGGCACGCTGGCTGACCGGCATCATGACGACCACCGACCCGTCGGCGCCGACGCGTCCTGTGCGGTGGGCCAGCCGAGCCGCCAATCCCACGAGAAGGGTGTTGCTGGTCCCGCCGAGCTCCTCTGCGCGACAATCCCATTCGCCGGCATCTACGAGGATCGTCGCCATCGGGACCGGTATCGATTCGTCAGAAAGGGTGGCCGGCGCAGGTGAGGTGGTGGTCGGCGAAGTGGCCGGGGCCGCAGCTGCTGTCCCTTCCCGACTGCGCCGGGCCAGCCGAGTCGCGGCGACAACACCCCGCGCCATGGCGGGAACGTCGCGCACGGTTTGCCAGGCGTCCTGACTCACAGCTCGCCAACGACCGCGCGATTCGGCAGCAGGCCAGCTGATCGGATCGTCGCGGCCGAGTGCGGCATCAGCCAGCGCCTCACAGAGACCGACTCCGTCGATGAGGCAATGTGAGACGACCAAACTCACACCTGAACCACCGTCGGTGAACGGGAGCACCGCGACATGCCAGCCGGGCCCGCGCTCGCAATCGAGAGGAGTGTTGATCTGCTCGCCGAGCCAGTCATCTAATTCTTCACGTGGCCTGGGAGTCTCGACGATCTCCAGCTCGGACGATTTGTCCGACGCCACCCAGCGGTGCCGGCCGAAGGGCAGTGGTGAACGCTCGATGCCGCGGGACAGCCTTCCCCGCCGAAGATGGTCGTGGAACCGGCGAAGACCTTCGATATCGACCGGGCGGTCATATGTCCAGACGCTCTGCAGGAGGCTGTTGACGCCGATCGCCAACCCGAGATCGAACGTACGCTGATCGAGCACGTCGAGGACGTTGCTTATTTTCGGGCCCGTATCCGTGTTGGATTCGCGCGCCTCGTGCTCGTAAGTGGTACCCATTTGGCGATCACCGTCCCCACGTCAGCCGCTCAACGCTCGTGCGTATTAGCATCGTCACGTATCTATTCCGAATCACTTTCCAGGACAGACTTCAACTGTTCGACGTATGCACTCAGTGCTTCGGGCGTGAACATTTCGAAGTGGGTGCAGCCAACCGGTAGCACCGTAATCTTCCCGGAAACATGAGGGCGCCAACTGTTCAGCAGCGCTCCGGCTGCCCTGCGGTTACGCAGACGCGCCAACCTCGGCATGAGTCCGATCCCGTCGGTCTCCTCGCATCGAGGTCGGGCAGCCGAGAACATCACGACATCACCGTCGAAAAGTTCAGGCTGATGATCGAGAAGGAACAACTGCCCCGCACTCACGCTGCGGGCCATGAATTTCACCAACTCCCGTGACGGAGGACTGGCCCCGTGCCGGGCAATGATGTCGGCCACCCGCGAATAGGACAGCAACCCGAAATGCACGGGCACCCGGACCTTGTTGGTCCGCAGGATGTAATCCAGAACCCATCCTTCGGCCATCGCCTGATTCTTCGCAATCCTCCTGGTGATGCGTTTCCAGAACCTGTTCGGGTTCAACAAGCCATCGAGCAGCACCAGACGCTGAACCTCACACCCCCGCCGCTGAAGCTCAACGGCCAACGCATGAGCCACCACTCCACCAAACGACCAGCCCAGAATCCGGTACGGCCCAACCGGATACAGCTCCTGAAGCCGATCGGCGTAGCTTTCCGCCATGGCGTGGATCGACAGTGCCTCGGATTCGCCATCGGCCGGCGCCCGGTTGATTCCGACGATCGGGCCCTCCACGTACCGGCCCAACGCCCGGTACGACCAACTCAGCCCGAATCCGTCATGCACGCAACACAACGGCACGCCATTACCCTGCTTGAGCACCTCGACCGGGACCACTTCCCGCGAACTCTCGGCGCGACCCACTTGCTGGGCCAAACCACGCACCGTCGGCGCATCGAACATGACTCGCACCGCCAACTCGGCGTCGAGGCTGGTGTTGGCGGCGGCGATCACCCGCATCGCCGACAGCGAGTCACCGCCGAGGTTGAAAAACGAATCGTCGACCCCGACTCTCTCCAGACCGAGAACTTCGGCGTAGATGCCGGCCAGAATCTCCTCGGTGAGCGTTTCCGGGGCACGGTAACGCCGAGCATCGACATACTCCGGCACCGGGAGTGCACGACGATCCAGCTTCCCGTTGACCGTCAGCGGCAGGCTGTCGACCGCCAACACCGCCGCAGGCACCATATAGGCCGGTAACCGTGTCGCCATGGCAGCCCGGATTTCGGCCGGGTCTGCCTTACCGGTGATGTATCCGAACAGCCGCTTGTCGCCGGGGCGATCTTCTCGAGCGATGACGGCCGCCTGATCCACCCCCTCCAGACCGGCCAGCACCGCTCGCACGTCACCCAACTCGATGCGATACCCGCGGATCTTTACCTGCTCATCAGCCCGGCCCAGATACTGCAACTGACCGTCAGCACCCCAACGCACCAGATCCCCGGTGCGATACATCCGCTGCCCCGCTGCGAACGGACACGCGACGAATCGCGACCCCGTCAACCCACCCCGACGCTGGTACCCGGCGGCCAGGCCGGACCCGGCCACATACAATTCCCCGACCACACCGGCGGGCACCGGACGCAACCACCGGTCCAACACGAAGAACGCCGCACCCGGCACCGGCCTTCCGATCGGCACCACACCCGACCCTGCCACCAACGGGGCACTGAACGACGTGTACCACGTCTCCGTCGGGCCGTAACCGTTGACCATCAACCGGCCCAGTGCCCACCGATCCACCAACTCGACCGGGCACGCCTCACCGGCCACCACCAACGCCGCAGACTCCAAACTCTCCGACGACAGCGCCGCGGCAGCCGACGGCGTCTGGTTCAGCACCGTCACTTGCTCTGCAACCAGCAAGTCGTGCAACTCATCTGGTGAACCCACCAGCGCATCAGGCACCACCACCAATCGGCCACCGCTCAGCAACGCACCGAAGATCTCCCACACCGACACGTCAAAGGCATACGAGTGCCACTGCGACCACACCCCCGCGGTGGGCAACCCCACATCCAACGACGTCAGCAACCCGGTGACGTTGCTGTGCGGGACGGCCACTCCCTTCGGCACCCCCGTCGTGCCCGATGTGTAGATCACGTATGCCACATCGTCGGCAGCCGGCATTGACAATGCGCTGCTCGGTTGCGCGACGTTCCGCCGGTCCGCCACATCGACAACGGCCACACCCAGCTGGTCCAGCCGCCCCGCCAACGCACCTGCAGTGACCGCGGCCACCGGTCGGGCATCACCGACCACCACGGCGATCCGTGCATCTGGATACGCCGGATCCAACGGCAGATACGCCGCCCCTGTCTTCAACACCGCCAGAATCGCCACAATCGCGTCAACCGAACGACTCAGCACCAACGCCACACACTCACCGGGCCCGGCACCGTGGCCGGCAAGGAGGTGCGCCAACCGATTCGAGGCTTCGTCGAGTTCTCGATACGACATGGAACTGCCCTCGAAGGTCACGGCCGGGGCATCCGGCACCCGCGCCACCTGCTGGGCGAACACCTCCGGAATCGAGCCCGCCACCCTAGCCGGTGCGGTCAACGCGGCCAGGTTTCCGAGCTCATCGAGACGAGCATGCTCGTCGGCGTCCAACACATCGATGGACGACAAGCGCTGCGCCGGATCGGCCGTCATCGCCGCCAGAATCCGCTCCAACCGCCCGACGATCACCTCGATTGTGCCGGCGTCGAACACATCAGTGCGGAACTCCACCGAACCACCGATCCCGGCCCAAGCGTCCTGGGCGTCGTACCTTTCTCCTAGAGCAAGGACCAGATCCATACGAGCGGTGCGGGTTTCGGCCATCTGTGCCGCAGCCTGCACATCACCCGCCGCCGACTCGGAACCGGACGTATTCGCGGGGTTCTGCCAGGCCAACATCACCTGGATCAGTGGGTGATGACTCAAGCTGCGGCTCGGGTTGAGCCGGTCCACCAACACCTCGAACGGCACGTCCTGATGCTCATACGCTGCCAGGCTGCGCTGACGCACCTGCCCCAGCAGTTCCCCTACGGTGGGGTCGTCGGCCAGGTCGACCCGCAGCACCAAAGTGTTCACAAAGAACCCGACCAGATCATTCAAGGCCGGATCATTACGCCCCGCAATCGGGAAACCCACCGCCACATCGGAGCTGGCACTCAAACTCGACAACAGCACTGCCAACGCAGCCTGCACCACCATGAAGCTGGTTGCGTTGTGCTCCCTCGCAACCGCGGCCACCCGCTGCTGCAATTCCGCCGGCCACTCCACTTCGACGACAGCACCGCGGTGATCGGCGACCGCCGGGTACGGGCGGTCCGTCGGCAACTCGAGGCGGTCAGGCAGGCCCGCGAGCGCGTCCTGCCAGTAGGCCAGTTGCCCTGAGATCCGGCTCTCGGGGTCGGACAGGTCACCGAGCTGCTCCCGCTGCCACAACGTGTAATCCACGTACTGCACCGGCAGCGCAGACCACTCCGGCGCCGCCCCGGCACAGCGCGCGGCATAGGCGACGGCCACATCACGGGCCAGGGGTGCGAACGACCAAGCGTCCCCAGCGATGTGGTGCACCACCGCGACCAGCACATGCTCGTCCTCAGAGACGCGGAAAAGCCTCGCCCAGATCGGAATCTCGTTGTTCAGATCGAAGGGGTGCCGTACGGCTGCATCGATGGCGCTCGCCAACTGCTCCGCGGGCCAATCCGCGGCATCAACCACCTGCCATCCGAAATCAGCCTGGGCGGCAGGAAGGACCAACTGTTGGGGAACACCGTCCACCTCGGGGAAGACTGTCCGCAGACTCTCGTGCCGGGCTGCCACATCGGCCAGGGCCACACGGAGCGCATCAACGTCCAATCCGGTCACCCGGTACATCATCGGCATGTTGTAAATCGGCGAAGGACCATGCAATTGGTCCAGGAACCACAGCCGCTGCTGGGCATATGACAACGGCACCACGGCAGGCCGAGGCATGGGGGCCAACGGCGTCCGCCCGCCCGAGCCCGTGGTGATTCGCGGCTCCAACTGCGCCACGGTCGGCGCATCGAAGACCGTGCGGACTGCCAGATCCGTGTCGAATGCGGTGTTGACGGCGTTGATCAACCGGATGGCCGACAGGGAATCGCCGCCGAGATCGAAGAACGAGTCATCCAGGCCTACCCGGCCCAGGTCCAACACCTGCGCGAAGATGCCGGCCAGGATCTCCTCTGTCGGGGTACTCGGAGCACGGTAGCTGTCGGCGTCGCTGTACTCGGGCGCCGGTAGCGCGCGTCGATCCAACTTGCCGTTGACCGTCAGCGGTATGGCGTCGACCACCACCACGGCGGCGGGCACCATGTAGGTCGGAAGGTGGTCGGCGAGCTGGGCGCGGGCCCTACCGGCATCGACCGTTCCGGCTACGGTTTCGGTGACATAGCCGACGAGTCGCTTCTCACCCGGGTGGTCCTCGCGGGCGACGACGACCGCTTGTTCCACGCCGTCAAAATCGGCCAGGGCGACCTGGATTTCACCAAGTTCGATCCGGTAGCCCCGAATCTTGACCTGCTCGTCGGCGCGACCGAGATACTGCATCTGCCCGTCGCTGCCCCAGCGCACCAAGTCGCCGGTCCGGTACATGCGGGCTCCCGCGTCACCGAACGGGCAAGGGACGAAGCGCGAGGCGGTGAGCCCGGCTCGGCCGACATACCCCATTCCGACGCCGCGGCCGGCCACATACAGTTCTCCCACCACACCCGGCGGTGCCTTCCGCAACCAGCGATCAAGCACGAACAATGCCGCACCTGGGACGGGAGCACCGATCGGCACAACATTCGAACCTGATGATTCAGCTTTCAAGGGCGCAGTGATCGTCGCGTACACCGTGGCCTCGGTCGGTCCGTACGCGTTGATCAGCACCCGCCCCGGGGCCCACCGCTGCACCAGCTCGGTCGGACACGCTTCCCCGGCCACCACCAAGGCAGCGGACTCCAGCCCCTCAGGGGACAGCATTCCCGCGGCCGAAGGCGTCTGGCTCAACACGCTGACCTTCTCGGCGACCAGCAGCGCATGCAGATCGTGCGGTGAACGTGCCACCTCCTCGGGCACCACCACCAGACGACCGCCGTGCAACAGAGCGCCGAAGATGTCCCACACCGAAACGTCGAACACCAGCGAATGCCACTGCGACCACACGGTTCCGGGGCCGACCAAGGCCGGATCCACGGCACCGAGGAACTGCGTGACATTCTGGTGAGTGATCGCCACGCCCTTCGGAACACCTGTGGTCCCCGACGTGTAGATCAGATAGGCAACGTCATCGGCGGCCGGCCCTTGCAACGCGGCCTTTGATTGCGCCCCGATGCGAGGATCGGCGACGTCGATGACGACCAGGTCAGCGCCGGCCAACCGCGGCCGCAACTCAGCGGTGGTGATCGCTGCGACCGGGCGGGCGTCACCGAGCATGAACTCGATACGCGCATCCGGCACCATCGGGTCGATCGGCAGGTACGCCGCGCCCGCCTTGAGAACCGCCAGAATCGAGACGATCGCCTCGCCCGAATGGTTGAGCAGCAACGCCACGCATGCGCCGGGGCGTGCCCCGCTGTCGACAAGCAGCCGTGCCAAGCGATTCGATTCCTCATCGAGCTCGCGATAGGTCCACGAACTCTCCCCGCACACCACGGCCACCGCAGCTGGGTCTCGTGCCACCTGCTCGGCAAAGACTGCCGGAATCGACACGGCGTCCACCGAATCGGACAGCACCGCGCGGTTGCCCCACCCGTCGAGCGCGACGTGGTCATCGGCTCCCAGCAGATTTATCGACGACAACTTCGCAGCGGGGTCGACGGTCAGAGCTTCTACCACCCGCGTCAGTCGGTCGACGAAGATCTGGATGGTGGCAGCATCGAACACGTCGGTACGGAATTCCACCGCCCCGGTGATTCCGGCCGGCATGCCCGCACTCCAGCGTTCTGCCAGTGAGATCGTCAGATCCATGCGCGCGGCTTGAGTGTCGGCTTCCAGCGGTGTGGCCTGCATCCCGCCCAGACTCGACGCGGGCTGGTCGTCGTCCTGCTTGGCGAGGTTCTGCCACGCCGTCATCACCTGGACCAGCGGGTGATGCGTCAGGCTGCGGGACGGGTTGAGCCGATCGACAACCATCTCGAAGGGCACGTCCTGGTGCTCGTAGGCAGCCAGGCTGCGCCGGCGCACTTGGGCCAGGAGATCGGCGACCGTGGGATCACCGTCGAGCTCTACCCGCAGCACCAGCGTGTTGATGAAGACACCGACCAACTCGTCCAACGCGGGATCACTGCGCCCGGCAATCGGGAAGCCCACGGCCACATCCGCAGTCCCGGTCAGATTCGACAACAGCACCGCCAGGGCTGCCTGCACCACCATGAAGCTGGTCGCGTTGTGCTCGCTTGCGGCTCGCGCGATCTGCTGCTGCAGCTCGACCGGCCACTCCATCGCCAGACTGGCGCCCCGGTAGTCGGCGACCGGCGGATACGGCCGGTCGGTGGGCAGCTCCAGTCGATCTGGCAGCCCCGACAGCTCCTGTTCCCAGTACGCGAGTTGGTCGGCGATCCGACTGCCGGGATCGGCCACATCGCCGAGATACGACCGCTGCCACAACGTGTAATCGGCATATTGCACCGGCAACGGAGCCCAATTGGGGACCTGCCCTGCGCACCGGCTCGCGTAGGCAACCCCGATGTCACGCACCAGCGGACCGATCGACCAGCCGTCGCCTGCGATGTGATGGACTACGGCAACCAAGACATGGTCACCCTCGGCCACTCGGAAAAGTGTTGCTCTCATCGGGATCTCGGCTGAAAGGTCGAAGTGGTATCCGACCGCCGCACGGATCGCGTCGTGTAGTCGATCCACGGACCAGTCCACCGCGTCGATGACCTGCCACCCCGGATCAGCCTGTCCCACCGGGAGCACAACTTGTCGGGGTGCACCGTCGACCGCAGGGAACACCGTGCGTAATGACTCGTGGCGCTCGACCACGTCGGCCAGCGCCGCGCCGAGCGCGTCGACATCCAGCCCCCCGGTGATCCGATAGACGGTCGGCATGTTGTAGATCGGTGACGGTCCTTCGAGCTGGTCGAGGAACCACAGCCGCTGTTGGGCATACGACAACGGCAGGACATCGGGCCGCGGCTGTGCCACCAAGGGTTCGCGCCGACCCGAACCCTCACCGGCGCGCGTAGCCAATTGCGCCACCGTCGGCGCCTCGAACACCGCCCGCACCGCGATATCGGTATCCAGGCTGGCGTTGACCGCGTTGATCAACCGCATCGCCGAAAGGGAGTCGCCGCCCAGATCGAAGAAGGAGTCATCGGCCCCGACCCGCTCCAGACCGAGCACCTGAGCGTAGATGCCGGCCAGCAGCTCCTCGATCGCAGTGGCCGGGGCGCGGTATTCCTGGCCGTTGACGTAATCCGGTGCCGGCAGGGCACGTTTGTCGAGCTTCCCGTTCACCGTCAGCGGCAACGCATCGAGCACCACCACGGCGGCGGGAACCATGTAGCCAGGCAACCGTTCCGACAACGCGGCACGAACAGCGACCGGATCCGCGGTACCGGTGATGTAGCCGACCAGGCGCTTGTCGCCGGGACGATCCTCACGCGCGACGACCTCCGCCTGCTTGACGCCGTCCAGACTTGCCAGCGCAGACTGGATTTCGCCCAGCTCGATGCGATACCCACGAATCTTGACCTGCTCGTCGGCACGTCCCAGATACCGCAACTGCCCGTCAGCGCCCCACGAAGCCAGGTCCCCCGTCCGATACATCCGGGCCCCGGCCCCACCGAACGGACACGCCACAAAGCGGGTCGAACTCAATCCGCCACGCCGCCAGTAACCGAACCCCAATCCGGCGCCGACCACATACAACTCACCCACCACACCGACCGGAACCGGCTGCAACGAAGGATCCAGCACGAAGAAACCGAGGTGCGCCAACGGCACACCGATCGGACTGGCACTGCCTTCGGCGTCACTCACCAGAATCTCGCGGAACGACGCATGCACCGTCGTCTCGGTGATCCCGTACATGTTGATCAACCGCGGTGAACCGGGATGGCCCTCAAACCACGGCCGAAGGCGCTGCGGCTCAAGCGCTTCCCCGCCGAAGATCACCGTATCCAACTTCAACTGGCGACCCATTTCCGGCAGCAACGCATCAGCCGACTGCAACGCATAGAACGCCGACGGTGTCTGGCTCAACACTGTCACCTGCTCGGCAACCAACAGCGCGAGCAGCTCCTCCGGGGCTCGGGTCACCGACTCCGACACCACCACCAGCCGGCCGCCGTACAGCAGCGCCCCCCAGATCTCCCAAACCGAATAGTCGAACGCCAGCGAATGACACTGCGTCCAAACCTGTCCCGCCAGCCCCAGCTCGGCATCCAACGTCGCCAGCAACTGCGCCACGTTCCGGTGGCTGATCGCCACACCTTTCGGAACACCCGTCGTACCCGACGTATAGATCAAGTACGCCACGTCGTCGGCGTTGTGCGCCGGTAACGCGGTGTCGGGTTGGGCCTCGATACCAGCGTCGGCGACATCGACGACGGTCAGGTCGATTCCTTCCAGCCGCGCCCGCAACTCAGCGGTGGTCACCGCGACGATCGGAGCGGCATCGCCGACCATGAACCGGATCCGGGTATCAGGGTGCATCGGATCGACCGGCACGTACGCGGCCCCGGCTTTCAACGACCCCAGGATCGCGACAATCGCCTCGACCGACCGGGGCACCAACACCGCTACGCACTCACCCGGGCCGGCGCCGAGTCCAACCAAGAAGTGAGCCAACCGATTCGACGCCTCATCAAGCTCTCGATAAGTCATCGAGCGGCCATCGAAACTCACCGCGACTGCCTCAGGCGCGCGAGCCACCTGAGCAGCGAACAACCGGGGAATCGACATCACACGGCCCGGGGACTCGGCCAGCACCGCCCGGTTACCGACATCGTCGAGGCGAGCATGCTCGACGGCATCCAGCACATCGACCGACGACAGCCGCTGGGTCGGATCGCCCGTCAGCGCCGCTGCGACGCGCACAAGCCGCGCGATCATGGTTTCGATACTTGATTCGTCGAATACGTCGGTCCGGAACTCCACTGCGCCACCGATGCCCGCAGGCTCGCCGGCATCGTCCCACCGTTCCGCCAACGAGAACGTGAGATCCATCCGCGCCACGTGCGTATCCACCGGCAACGGACGGACCAGTGCCTCCCCCAGAGTCGATTCCGTCGCGGTATCGGCGGTGAAGTTCTGCCACGCGAGCGCCACCTGGACCAGCGGATGATGGGCCAGCGACCGGGTCGGCTTGAGCCGATCCACCAGTACCTCGAAGGGCACATCCTGATGCTCGAGCGTGGCCAGACTACGCTGACGCACCTGGGCCAACAGCTCGGCCATGGTGGGATCGCCTGCCAGATCCACCCGCAACACCAACGTGTTGACGAAGAAACCCACCACGCGGTCCAGCGCGGCGTCGCTCCGGCCGGCGATCGGAACCCCTACCGCCACATCAGAACTCGCACTGAGCTTCGACAACAGCATCGTCAGCGCGGCCTGCACCACCATGTATGTGGTGACATTCTGTTCGCGCGCAACTTCGCGGATCCGCTTGTGCAGTTCGGCCGGCAGCGACACCGGTATGCTCGCGCCGCGGTGATCTGACACCGGCGGATAGGGGCGGTCGGTCGGCAGTTCCAGTCGTTCGGGCAGCCCCGCCAACGCCTGTTCCCAGTACGCCACCTGCGCGGAGATGCGGCTGTCGGCATCTCCCAGATCGCCCAGCCGCGCGCGTTGCCACAACGTGTAGTCCACATACTGCACCGGTAGCGGCGCCCAGCCGGGCACTTGTCCTGCGGACCGGCCGGCATACGCCAATTGCAGGTCCGAGATCAACGGAGCTATGGACCAGCCATCGGCGGCAATGTGGTGCACCACGGCCACCAGGACGTGCTCGTCCTCGGCCAACCGCAAAAGCATGGCCCGCAGGGGTATTTCGCTGTCCAGGTCGAAGGGATGGCCTGCCATCGCTTCGATGGCCGCGCGCATCTCAGTCGTCGACCACCCGCCGGCGTCGACAACTCGCCAACCGCAGTCAGCCTGCTCAGCAGGCAGCACCACCTGCTCAGGGACGCCCTCGGCCGATCGGAAAACCGTGCGTAGGGACTCGTGCCGCTCCACCACATCGGCCAGCGCCGCGCCGAGCGCGTCGGTATCCAGAGACCCACTGACCTGTAGTGCCACCGCCATGTTGTAGATCGGTGATGGTCCCTCCAGCTGGTCGAGGAACCACAAACGCTGCTGGGCATACGACAGCGGGAGCACATCTGGCCTGGGTTGTGCCACCAGCGGTTCACGCCGATCCGAACCCTCACCGGCACGGGTAGCCAATTGCGCCACAGTGGGTGTCTCGAACACCGCCCGCACCGCGAAATCAGCGTCCAGACTGGCATTGATGGCATTGATCAACCTGGTCGCCGACAGCGAATCCCCACCCAGATCGAAGAAGGAGTCATCGGCCCCGACCCGCTCCAGACCGAGCACCTGGGCAAAGATGCCGGCCAGCACCTCCTCGATCGCAGTGGCCGGGGCGCGGTATTCCTGGCCGTTGACGTAATCCGGTGCCGGCAGGGCCCGCCTGTCGAGCTTCCCGTTCACCGTCAGCGGCAACACATCCAGCACCACCACCGCCGCTGGAACCATGTAGCCAGGCAACCGCTCCGACAACGCGGCACGAACAGCGACCGGATCCGCGGTACCGGTGATGTAGCCGACCAGGCGCTTGTCGCCGGGACGATCCTCACGGGCGATCACTGCCGCCTGGTCCACACCCTCGGCTTCAGCCAAAGCGGTTTGAATCTCGCCTAGCTCGATGCGGTACCCACGAATCTTGACCTGTTCATCGGCACGTCCGCCATACCGCAACTGCCCATGCCTGTCCCAAGACGCCAGATCCCCCGTCCGATACATCCGGGCCCCGGCCCCACCGAACGGACACGCCACGAACCGGTTGGCGCTCAGCCCGCCACGACGCCAATACCCATACCCCAATCCGGCGCCGACCACATACAACTCACCCACCACACCGACCGGGACGGGCTGCAGCGAAGAATCCAGGACGAAGAAACCAAGGTGAGCCAACGGCACACCGATCGGGCTGACGCTGCCTTCAGCATCACCCGGGATGATCTCGCGGAACGATGCATGCACCGTCGTCTCGGTGATCCCGTACATGTTGATCAACCGCGGCGAAGCGGGATGCCGACCCAACCAGCCCCGGAGGCGCTGCGGCTCAAGCGCTTCCCCACCGAAGACCACCGTCTCCAACTTCAGCTGACCACCCGGTCCGGGTTGCAGGGCGTCAACGGCCTGCAGTGCATAGAACGCCGACGGCGTCTGACTGAACATGGTGACCTGCTCGGCGACCAGCAGGGCATACAGGTCCTCGGGAGCCTGCGTGACCGACTCGGGCACTACGACCAGCCGACCGCCGTACAGCAGCGCCCCCCAGATCTCCCACACCGAATAGTCGAACGCCAACGAATGACACTGCGTCCAAACCTGACCCGCCAGCCCCAGCTCGGCATCCAGCGTCTCCAACAGGCCGACCACATTCGCATGGGTGATCGCTACACCCTTCGGACGACCCGTCGTCCCCGAGGTGTAGATCAAGTACGCGACATCGTCAGCCGCCGGCCCCGGCACGTCGGGTGCCGGCGCGGTGTGCTGACGGACCTCATCATCGAAATCGAGGACGTTCAGATCGCGCCCGCCGAATCGCCCCGTCAACTCCGATGTTGTGATCGCTACGGCCGGGTCGGCATCATCGAGCATGAACTGGATCCGCTCATCGGGATGCATCGGGTCGATCGGCACATAGGCCGCCCCCGATTTCAACACCGCGACAATGCAGACAATCGCCTCGATCGAACGAGGGAAGAGCAACGCCACCCGCTCACCCGGGCCGACACCCAGGCTGACCAACCGATGCGCCAACTGATTTGACGCCTCATCCAACTCGGCATACGTCATCGAGCGGTCGTTGAAGACCACCGCCACCGCCTCGGAAGCACCGGCGACCTGAGCAGCAAACAGTTCCGTGATAGTCGCCGACACCGAGGACCGATCGGTCAGAACCTCGCGGTTACCCCACGCGAACAGCTCGGCGTGCTCGTCCTCGTCCAGGAAATCCATCGACGACAAGCGCCGACTCAAGTCGGCCGTCACGACGCCGCCTCGACCTCAGCCGTCATCGCCATCAATACCTTTCGCAACCGATCGATCAACCGCACGACAGTGGCCTCGTCATAAACGTCGGTGCGAAACTCCACAGTCCCTCCAATCCCGGCCGGCTCGCCGGTCTCTGTCCAACGTTCACCCAGTGCGAAAGTCAAATCGGTACGCGCAGTGTGAGTCTGAGCAGGTAACGGGGTGACCTGAACATCGCCCAGGGTCAACCCACCCGCGGTGTCGGCGCTGTGCTGCCATTCCAGGTTCTGCCACGACAACATCACCTGCACGAGGGGGTGATGGGTCAAACTGCGGGTGGGGTTCAGCCGATCCACCACCACCTCGAACGGCACATCCTGGTGCTCGAAGGCCGCCAAGCCGCGCTGACGCACCTGCTCCAGCAGTTCACCGATGGTCGGATCGCCGGAGAAATCGACCCGCAGAACCAGGGTGTTGACGAAGAACCCGACCAAGTTGTCGAGTGCAGGATCATTACGGCCTGCGATCGAGATGCCTACCGCAACATCGGAACTTCCACTCAGCTTGGACAGCAACAGCGCCAGCCCCGCCTGCACCACCATGAAGCTGGTCGCATTCTGCTCACGAGCCACCCGGGCGATTCGCTGTTGGAGCTCGGCGGGCCATTCCACCACCAAACCGCCACCCTGGTAGTCGGCCACCGGTGGATACGGCCGATCCGTCGGCAATTCCAGCCGCTCCGGCAGCCCGGCCAACGCGTTCTCCCAGTAGGCCAGCTGCCCGGAGATGCGGCTGTCGCGGTCTGTGAGGTCACCCAGATACGAACGCTGCCAAAGTGTGTAGTCCGCGTACTGCACGGGCAAAGGTGACCAATCGGGCGCTTCGCCCTCGCTGCGCCTGGCGTATGCGGCGCCGAGGTCGGCCACGAGCGGGGTCACCGACCAGCCATCGGCAGCGATGTGGTGTACCACGGCCACCAGCACATGCTCGTTCTGTGCAACGCGGAACAAGCTTGCCCTCAAAGGCAATTCCGTCGACAGGTCGAACGAATGCCGCGCTACCGCGCCGGCCGCTTCGGCCAGGCGGTCGGCTGCCCAACTGACTGCATCCACCACCTCCCAGGACATGCGGGCGTCTTCGGCCGGTACCACAAACTGCTGGGGTGCCTCACCGGCGAGGGTGAACAGTGTGCGCAGGCTTTCGTGTCGACCCACCACATCGACCAGCGCCTGGCCGAGCGCAGCGGTGTCGAGATCTCCGCTCAGACGCAATCCCACGGCCAGGTTGTAAACCGGTGAGGGGCCGTTCAATTGGTCGAAGAACCACAGCCGCTGCTGGGCGTACGACAGGGGGATCGTCTGCGGACGTGGCATTACCTGCAGAGGCGGGCGGGCTGCGTCGCCCTGCTGCCGGTCCAGGCAGACAGCCAGGCGCCCTACGGTCGGCGCATCGAACAGGTAGCGGACCGGCACATCCTTGCCGAGCGCTGACTGAAGGCGTGCGCTGACGCGGATCGCGATGAGCGAGTCGCCGCCAAGGGCAAAGAAATCGTCGTCGAGCCCGACCTGATCGAGACCCAGAACCTCGGCGAAGACCTCGGCGACCGTCTTCTCCGTCGGCGTCTGAGGTGACCGGAACGTGGTCGCCGTGAACACCGGTTCTGGAAGGGCCTTGCGGTCGGTCTTGCCAGAGGAAGTCAGCGGGAACTCGTCGAGCACCACGATCTGGCTGGGCACCATGTATTCGGGCAAACGCGCGACCAACCATTGGCGAACCTCGCTCACCTTGCTGTTGGTATCGGGATCATTGGCGTAAGCGCTGCGCTTGTGTGAACCGGCCGGGGGCAGATACAGATCGGTCAGTACCGGAATATCCCCGTCCTCACTGCCGGCAACGAACATTGCATCCACAGTGCCGGGGTCGGGCCCCCAGCTGACCGCCACCCGGTACCCCGCGTCCTCACCGAGCCGGTACAGCACCTCGGGTGTGACGACGTTCGCGGGGTTGGCCGCAATCTCCGCCTCTGCCAACGCATCGGTCACCGAATGCCCGGCGGCAAGGGCTTGTTCGATGATCACATCGGCCATCACACCCGCACGCGGGATCGCGGTGACCCGCACGGTTGCCGGCCGCTGGGCCGTCAACTCGGCGTGTAATCCGCTCAGCCCCGCGCACTCGGCCCAATCCCAGGTGGGCACCTCCTCGAGAGAAAGGACTCCGTCGGCTGACCTGTGGACGGTGACGTCATAGCGGTAACGGGTCAGCTCATTGTCGGCTTCACCGCGCTTGACCTGGATGCTTATCCCGCCCACCGCGGGGTTCTCAGCTGCCCAGATCGTGAAGAACTCGGGGGCCAGCAGCAACTCCGGCTCACCGAGGACTGCGCGTTGAACTCGCTGACGGAGATCGTCGGTGTCGGTATCTGACCCGATGCGCGCCAACGCGATACCGGTCTGGAAGGCACCCTGCAGACTGTGATTTCGCACGTCACCTACAAACAGTGTTCCGCCGGGGGCCAACAGGCCCATGGCGTTGTCCATCACCTCGGTGAGGTACGCCGAATTCGGGAAGTACTGGATGACCGAGTTGATGATGATCGTGTCGAAGTACCCGGCCGGCAGCCCGTCGACCACGTCTGCGGCCTGCACCCGCAACCGGACCCGGTCTCCCCACGGTTGTCCGGCCACTGCCGATTCGAGCGTCCGTATGGTCGGCGCGGAGAAGTCTGTGCCCCAGTACTCCCCGCACTTGGGAGCGATCTGTGAAAGTACGAGACCCGAACCGACGCCGAGCTCCAGTACCCGCTGTGGCCGCAGTGACAGAATCCGGTTCACCGCCGCAGAGCGCCACTCCTCCATCTGATCCAGCGGAATGGGGTCGCCGGTGTAGCTGCTGTTCCAGCCTCGGAAATCGCTTCCGAATTCAACCACGTCGAGGTCGGCGTCGTAGAGCTCGTCGTAGACGTGTTGCCACTGATCGACGACTTCCGCATCGTGGTCAGCGTTGCTGGCCCGCTCCAATGCGACGTACGCGACCAGGTGATCCGCCGCATCGGTGTGGAATACCGCGGCGGCAGCCCGATTGACTTGCGGGCAGGCCAGCAGGGTGTTCTCGATCTCGCCCAGTTCCAGGCGCTGGCCACGCAGCTTGACCTGAGCGTCCGCGCGTCCGAGGTATTCCAGGCTGCCCGATTCGGCCCAGCGCACCAGGTCACCGGTGCGGTACAACCGCGTCCCCGGAGCCCCAAAAGGATTGGCCACGAAGCGATCCGCAGTCAGTTCGGGCCGTCCCACATAACCACGAGCCAGCACCGGTCCGGCCAGGTAGAGCTCGCCCACCACTCCGACCGGCGTCGGGTTCAGCCGGGCATCCAACACCAACGCGCACGTGCCCGGCACCGGGGCGCCGATGCGCACAGGCTGTCCGGCCGACAGCGCACTCCAGGTGGCCCAGATCGTCACCTCGGTCGGCCCATAGGCATTGAACATCCGCCGCCCGGGGGCCCACGCGGCCACCAACTCAGCCGGGCACGCCTCGCCACCGGTCACCAGCGTCGTCAATCCGGACAGACGGCTCCGGTCCAGAGTGGCCACCACGGTCGGGGTGATCAGTGCGGCCTCGACCTGCTGTTCCTCGATCACGGCCGCCAGCGCGTCGCCAGCGTAGGAATCCGGCGGAGCCACCACCAGCGCCGCCCTCGAGGCGACTGCCCACAGCCATTCGAAGACCGAGGCATCGAACGTCGGCGCGGCCACCATCAGCACCCGAGCCCCCGGCGTCACACCGAACAACTCACGATGAGCTGCAGCCACTCCCAGAACACCGGCGTGGCTGATCGCCACCCCCTTCGGCGTACCGGTGGATCCTGAGGTGAAGATCGCGTACGCGGCATCGTCAACACTCAACGGCGCCAAGCGGTCAGCGTCGGTGACCGGCTCTGCGGAGCTGCTCGAAAGATCCAGCGCGTCGATATCGATTACCGGCCGCGCCCCCGTTCCGGCCACAGGATCATCACCACGAGCCAGCACACACACGGCTTCGACGGTGTCCAGTACCGTGGCGATCCGCTCAGCAGGGTGGGTTCGATCGACCGGCACATATACTCCACCGGCCTTGAGGACCGCCCACCAGGCGATCACCAACTCGGCAGATCGGCCCAACGCCACGCCGACCGCGCGCTCGGGGCCAACGCCCGCCTCGATCAATACCCGTGCCAGCCGGTTGGAGATCTCGTCGAGTTGGCGATACGTGTACTCCCGCGGGTGGTCCACCACTGCCAGAGCGGCAGGATCCGCCGCGACGGCCGTCGCCAACAACTCCGGAGCCAGGCCCACCTGCGCGTCGACACTGGCACCAGACCACCGGTGCAGCACCAGATCACGCTCGGTGCCATCGAGTAAGCCCACCTCGCCGACCACGACCGACGAGTCAGCCGCCACGGCTGAAACCACCTTGCCGAACCAGCCCACCAGACGCTCGATGGTGGACCGGTCGAACAGGTCGGTCGCGTAGGTCAGCACACCTGCAGCCATCGGGGCACCCGAAAGCTCGTCGGGAACCTCCCTGATGTCCACGTCGAGGTCGAACTTGGCGGTGCGGGTGACCATCGACATCGGCTCGATGCCGGCGCCTTCCAAGGCCACCTCGGGCCGCACGTTGTTCTGGAACACCAGGGCCACCTGGAACAGTGGGTGGTGCGATGTGGACCGGGTCGGGTTGAGTTGCTCGACCAGCAACTCGAAGGGCACGTCCTGATTGCTGTAACCGTCCAGCGCTTTCTGCCGCACCTGATCGAGAACATCGCTGAACCTCTGCTGCGAGTTCAGCCCGACCCGCAACACCCAGGTGTTGACCAAGAACCCGACCAGCTCCTGTAGGGCCTGATCGTTGCGTCCGGCGATCGGTGTCCCCAATGCGATGTCCTCACCGACACCGGCCCGGTGCAGTACGACGGACATGACGGCCTGCAAGACCATCGAGGTAGTGACGTTGTGTTCTGCGGCAACCGCTTTGATACCCGCCCAGGTATCGGGATCGATACGCAGATCGACGCCGTCGCCGCGG
Organism: Mycobacterium sp. DBP42; assembly: GCF_005924235.1. NCBI lineage: Bacteria > Bacillati > Actinomycetota > Actinomycetes > Mycobacteriales > Mycobacteriaceae > Mycobacterium > Mycobacterium sp. DBP42. The sequence goes on along the minus strand of NZ_VCMY01000069.1, from coordinate 966 downwards.
TAGCTCGGCGCCGGAGGACGGGGCCGATCGGTGGGCAGCGATACCACCTCTGGCAGACCCGCCAGCTCTTTACGCCAATAGGACAACTGCTCTGCGATCCGGCTGCCCGGATCCTCCAGGTCGCCCAGATGCTCGCGCTGCCACAGCGAGTAATCGGCGTACTGCACCGGCAGCGGCGTCCAGGCCGGAACCTGTCCCGCGCAGCGGGCCGTGTACGCGGCACCGACATCCTTGACCATGGGAGCCATCGACCATCCGTCGAAGGCGATGTGGTGCAGGACGATTCCCAGGACGTACTGTTCGGGGCCGACGGAGTAGATCTGTGCCCGGATCGGGATCTCGGTTGCCAGATCGAACCTGTAGCCCGCCAAGGCGACCAACTCGCGTATGACAGCGTCTTCTTGGTCCGCTGCCACCGGCACCACGGCCGGGCCTCCGCGGCGCCACAACCCCGGTTGTGCGGGCAGTACCTTTTGTGAGGGCACTCCGTCGATGTCGGGGAACACCGTGCGCAGCGACTCGTGGCGATCGATCACGTCGTCGAGAGCCGATTCGAGCGCCCCGAGATCCAACGCTCCGTTGATCCGGAACGCGATCGGCATGTTGTATGTCGCCACCCCGCCCTCGAACCGGTTGAGGAACCACAGGCGTTGTTGCGCATACGACAACGGGATGATGTCCGGGCGCTGTTGAGGCACGAGCGGCCGACGTCCGCTCGAGCCCGAAACGAGGCGCAGCGCGAGTTGGGCGACGGTCGGTGCGTCGAACAAGGTACGCACACCCATATCGACGTCAAGGTGACTGTTCACCGCGGCGAGTAACCGCATGGCAGACAGGGAGTCGCCGCCGAGGTCGAAGAAGGAGTCGTCGATGCCGACCCGTTCCAGGCCGAGGACCTGGGCGTAGATGCCGGCCAGGATCTCCTCGGTCGCGGTGCCCGGCGCCCGATAATGATCGGTGCCGGTG
>NZ_VCMY01000068.1:0-21880 GCF_005924235.1 Mycobacterium sp. DBP42 | reverse complement strand
GGCCCCTGAGGCCCCCGCACCGGCCCCCGAGGCCGTCCCGGTGGATGCCGCGCTGGCGCCGGCCCCCGAGGCCGCCCCGATCGCCGACGCCGCACTGCAGGTGCCCGCTCCCGAGGCGCCGCCGGCGCCTGAGGCACCCGCTCCCGTGGATGCCCCGCTGCCCGAGGCCCCGGCTCCCGAAGCGGCCCCGGCACCCGTACAGCCGGTGAGCTACACCGAGAAGATCCAGCAGGCCATCGAGCAGCAGGGTCTCGACGGCAACGTCATCATCAACGGCTGAGTTTCAGGCCGAGCCGACCCACTCGTCGGTGCCGTCGGAGAAGTACTGGTGCTTCCACACCGGTAGCCGCTCTTTGACGGTGTCGACGAGCCGGGCGCAGGTTTCGAACGCCGCCGCGCGATGGTCTGCGGCCACCGCGGCCACCAAGGCGGCGTCTCCGATTTGCAGGGTCCCGATACGGTGGCTGACTGCGATCGCCCGCACGCCGGTGGCTTCCGCGGCCACCTCGGCGGCCACCTCTTGCAAGGTTTGAAGGGCATTGGGGTGCGCGGAATAGTCGAGCCGAGTGACCGAACGGCCCCCGTCGTGATCACGGACCACCCCGGAGAACCCGACTACCGCCCCGGCCGCCTCATGGGCCACCAGAGCCTCGTACTCGGTCAGCGAGATGGGCGTCTCGGCCAGTTCGACACGGACGACGGTTGCGCTCATCTGGTGGGGTGGTCCTTTCCGCTGAGCTGGTCCAAAGCATGCTCGAGCACACCGGCCAACACGCCAAGGCCGTCTTTCACCCCGCCAGGTGACCCGGGCAGGTTGACGATCAACGTGCGTCCGGCGACACCACACACGCCTCGGGACAACACGGCGGTGGGCACCTTGTGCACGCCGGCCCGGCGAATGGCATCGGCCAACCCGGGAATCTGGTAGTCGAGTACCGACGCGGTGGATTCCGGCGTCGCATCGGTCGGGGAGATACCGGTTCCGCCGGAGGTGATGATCAGGTCGACGCGCTCAGCCAGGGCGGCGCGCAGCGCATCGACGACGGCGTGCCCATCGGCGACGACCATCTGCTCGGTGACGTCGTAGCCGCGATCGGACAGCCAGCCGACGATGAGGGGGCCCGTTCGGTCGTCATACACCCCCGCCGCGGCGCGGGTGGAGGCGATGATGACCCGCGCCGAACGCGTCACTGCTGAGTTTTTTCCGACGGGCTTTCCCATACTCCCGTTTTACCGCCTTCTTTCCGCAGCACTTTGATGTCGTCGATGCGTGCGGCGGGGTCGACGGCCTTGATCATGTCGTACAGCGTCAGCGCGGCGACGCTCACCGCGGTCAGGGCTTCCATCTCGACCCCGGTGCGATCAGTGCTGCGCACGGTGGCGGTGATGGCCACTGCGGCATCGCGGACGCCGAAATCCACATCGACGCCGGTCAGCGCCAATTGATGGCACAGCGGGATCAGCTCGGGCGTCCGCTTGGCGGCCATGATTCCGGCCACCCGCGCGGTGGCCAGGGCGTCACCCTTCGGCAGACCCCCCGAGGCGATCAGGGCCACCACATCGGGCCGCGTGTGCAGGGTGCCCACGGCCACCGCGGTGCGCTTGGTGACGTCCTTGGCCGAGACGTCGACCATGTGTGCCGCGCCGGACTCGTCGAGGTGCGACAGTCCCACTGTTACCTGTTGACGACGGTGGCCGACTGGATGAAGGGCAGTTCGTCGGCCGGCAATGGAAAGGTCACATCGCCGAACGGGGACAGTGCGCCGGTGCGGTCGGTGGCGAGCTCACTTACGGCGTGATCATCGCCGTCGGAGAGCACGGGCCAGCCGTTGTCGACGTAATGGTTCTTCTTGTTGTCAGCCACGCCCCACATTGTGGCAGGCTCCTCGTCTGGTGGCGAGACCGGCGGGCTGCTTTACGCTGGTCAGGATATGACCGCCGCACAGACTCCCGGATACCCGCTGGGCGCCTGGCTGTCCGACCTCGACGACAAGGGCCTCATCCGCCTGCTGGAACTGCGGCCCGACCTGAGCCAGCCCCCACCGGGAACGATCGCTGCGCTTGCCGCGCGCGCCACCTCACGGCAGTCGGTCAAGGCTGCCACCGATTCCCTGGACTTCCTGCGGCTGGCTGTCCTGGACGCATTGCTCGTCCTGCATGCCGACGCACATGCCGTGGCGGTGTCCGAAGTCAACGAACTGCTCGGCGAGCGCGTCGGCGCCGATGACATCACCGCCGCCCTGGAAGATCTGCGCGAGCGGGCTCTCGTCTGGGGCGAGGCCACCCTGCGGGTAGCGCCCGAAGTCGCCTCCGGACTGCCCTGGTTCGTCGGCCAGGCCGCCGTCGAAGTGTCCGAGCGCAGCGCCGACGAGATCGCCGGCCTACTGGCAGGCCTCGACGAAGCCCAGAGCGATCTGCTGGCCCGTCTGCTGGAAGGGTCGCCCATGGGCCGCACGCGTGACGCGGCCCCCGGCACCCCGCCCGACCGGCCGGTGCCACGGCTGGTGGAGGCCGGGCTGCTACGCCGGATCGACGACGAGACGGTGATCCTGCCGCGGGTGGTCGGCCAGGTGATGCGCGGCGAGGCCCCCGGCCCGGTGGAACTGACCGCACCGGTCCTCGAGACGACCGTGACAACGCCCGCCGATGTGGACGCCGTGGCCGCCGGTGCGGCAATCGACCTCCTACGTGAGATCGACCTGATCATCGAAACCCTGGGCAGCGCACCGGTTCCCGAGTTACGCAACGGCGGGCTCGGGGTGCGTGACGTCAAACGCTTGGCCAAGACCACCGGCATCGACGAACCGCGGCTGGGATTGCTGCTGGAACTGTCCGCGGGCTCGGGGCTGATCGCGGCCGGCATGCCCGAACCGGATCCGGGTGACGGGACCGGGCCTTACTGGGCGCCGACGGTGGCAGCCGACCGGTTCGTCGAATCCCCCACCGCCGTGCGCTGGCACCTGCTGGCCGCGACCTGGCTGGACCTGCCGGCCCGGCCCGCCCTGATCGGCAGTCGCGGGGCGGACAACAAACCCTTTGCCGCCCTCTCGGATTCGCTGTATTCGACGGCCGCTCCGCTGGACCGCCGGCTGATGCTGAGGGTGCTGGCCGAGCTGGCCCCGGGCACCGGGGTCGACGGCACGGAGGCATCGCGCGCGATGGTCTGGCGACGGCCCCGGTGGGCGGCGCGGCTGCAACCGGCGACCGTCAGCGGACTCCTCGCCGAAGCTCATGCGCTCGGCATGGTCGGGCGCGGGGCGATCAGCACGCCGGCCCGCGGTCTGCTGGCCGGCGACCCCGACGAAGACGTGCTGGCGGCGATGGAGAAAGCGCTGCCGAAGCCGCTCGACCACTTTCTGCTGCAAGCAGATCTCACCGTGATCGTGCCCGGCCCGCTGGAGCGGGACTTGGCCGAGCATCTGGCCGAGGTGGCCACCGTGGAATCGGCGGGCGCGGCGATGGTCTACCGGATCAGCGAAGCGTCCATCCGGCGCGCGCTCGATGCCGGCCGGACCGCCAGCGAGTTGCACAAACTTTTCGAAAAACACTCGAAAACACCCGTGCCACAGGGGTTGACGTATCTCATCGACGACGTCGCGCGCCGCCACGGCCAGCTGCGCGTCGGCATGGCGTCGTCGTTCTTGCGGTGTGAGGACCCCGCTCTCTTGGCGCAGGCCGTCGCCTCACCAGGTGCCGACCGCCTGGAGCTACGGCTGCTCGCTCCGACCGTTGCGGTGTCTCAGGCCCCGATCGCCGACGTGCTCACGGTGCTGCGCGAAGCCGGATTCGCACCGGCCGCCGAGGACTCCACCGGCACCGTCGTCGACATCAGGGCCCGGGGCGCGCGCGTCGTGGCACCGACCCGCCGCCGCGTCTACCGACCCCCCACCCCACCGACCGCGCAGACCCTGGGCGCGATCGTCGCGGTCCTGCGCAAGGTGGCCTCGGGCCCGTTCGCCAGCGTGCGCCTGGACCCGGCGATGGCCATCACCCAACTGCAGGACGCGGCGATCAACCAGACGTCGGTGGTGATCGGCTACGTCGACCCCGCGGGGGTGGCCACGCAGCGCGTCGTCTCCCCCATCAACGTGCGCGGCGGCCAGCTGACCGCGTTCGATCCGGCGGCCGGGCGGGTCCGCGAGTTCGCCATCCACCGGGTCACGTCCGTGGTCTCGGCCGACACCGACTGACGACCGGGGATCGAGGGTACTTTCGCTGAAGATTGCCGTCACCAGGTGGCCGCAATCTTCCGCATAGTGCTCGGTTCGTAATAATGGACAGAATGACCGACGGCCCACTGATCGTGCAGTCCGACAAGACGGTGCTGCTCGAGGTCGACCACGAACAGGCCGGTGCGGCGCGCGCCGCCATCGCGCCGTTCGCCGAGCTCGAACGCGCCCCCGAGCACGTGCACACCTACCGCATCACCCCGCTGGCGCTGTGGAACGCCCGGGCGGCCGGCCACGACGCCGAGCAGGTGGTCGACGCCCTGGTCAGCTTCTCCCGATACCCGGTACCGCAGCCGCTGCTGGTCGACATCGTCGACACCATGGCCCGCTACGGACGGCTGCAGCTGATCAAGCACCCGGCGCACGGGTTGACGCTGGTCAGCCTGGACCGCGCGGTGCTGGAGGAGGTGCTGCGCAACAAGAAAATCGCCCCGATGCTGGGCGCGCGCATCGACGACGACACCGTGATGGTGCACAACAGCGAGCGTGGCCGCGTCAAGCAGATGCTGCTCAAGATCGGCTGGCCGGCCGAGGATCTGGCCGGCTATGTCGACGGGGAGGCCCATCCGATCGAACTGGCTCAAGACGGCTGGCACCTGCGCGACTACCAGGAGATGGCCGCCGACTCGTTCTGGGCGGGCGGCTCCGGTGTGGTGGTGTTGCCGTGCGGCGCCGGCAAGACGCTGGTCGGGGCGGCCGCGATGGCCAAGGCCGGGGCGACGACGCTGATTCTGGTCACCAACACCGTGGCCGGGCGGCAGTGGAAGCGTGAACTGGTGGCCCGCACCTCGCTGACCGAGGACGAGATCGGCGAATACTCCGGTGAGAAGAAGGAGATCCGCCCGGTCACCATCGCGACGTATCAGGTGATCACGCGCCGCACCAAGGGCGAGTACAAGCATCTCGAATTGTTCGACAGCCGCGACTGGGGGCTGATCATCTACGACGAGGTGCACCTGCTGCCGGCACCGGTGTTCCGGATGACGGCCGACTTGCAGTCCCGGCGGCGGCTGGGCCTGACGGCGACGTTGATCCGCGAGGACGGCCGCGAGGGTGACGTGTTCTCGCTGATCGGGCCGAAGCGCTATGACGCGCCGTGGAAGGATATCGAGGCCCAGGGCTGGATCGCGCCGGCCGAGTGCATCGAGGTGCGGGTGACGATGACCGACAACGAGCGGATGTTGTACGCCACCGCTGAACCCGAGGAGCGCTACAAGCTGTGCTCGACGGTGCACACCAAGATCGCGGTGGTCCGCTCGATCCTGGAGCGCCACCCCGGTGAACCGACGCTGGTGATCGGCGCCTACCTGGATCAGCTGGAGGAACTGGGCGAGGAACTGAACGCCCCGGTGATCCAGGGGTCGACGAAGAACGCCGAGCGCGAGGCCCTGTTCGATGCGTTCCGCCGCGGCGAGATCTCCACGCTGGTGGTCAGCAAGGTGGCGAACTTCTCCATCGACCTTCCGGAAGCATCTGTGGCCGTTCAGGTTTCGGGCACCTTCGGCTCCCGCCAGGAGGAGGCGCAGCGGCTGGGCCGGCTGTTGCGACCCAAGGCCAGCGGCGGCGGTGCGGTGTTCTACTCGGTGGTCTCGCGGGATTCGCTCGATGCGGAGTACGCCGCGCACCGCCAGCGATTCCTGGCCGAACAGGGATACGGCTACGTCATCAAGGACGCCGACGACCTGTTGGGCCCGGCGATATGACAGTCCGCCGAGTGATGCCGGTGCTCACGGTGTCCGATTTGGCTGTCGCCGAGGCATACACCCAGACCCTCGGCCTGACCGAGGTGATGAACCACGGCTGGATCGTCACCCTGGCCGATGCCGAGCTGCGCCATCAGGTGAGTCTGATGACGAAGGACGCCACCGCACCGGTGAATCCGTCGGTATCGATCGAAGTCGACGACGTCGACGCCGCCTATGCGGCCGCGGTCGAGGCGGGGTTGGAGATCGTGCATCCACTCAGCGACGAGGAGTGGGGTGTACGGCGGTTCTTCTTCGCCGACGCGGCGGGCAACGTGGTCAACGTGCTGACCCATCGCTGACAGCGCGCCTACGCACCGTCATCAGCAATTCACCGTCCGGCCCGCCGGTAAAGGTGAGCTCGCGGCGTAGCCGTTGACCCGGAACCAGGTCGAGCTCGAACCGCTGTGCGAGAGTGGCGATCACCAACGCCGCTTCGAAGCTGGCGAAACCCGAGGCAACGCACATTCGCCGGCCCGCACCAAAGGGCATCTGGGCCCGGCGCTGCGGCCCGTCCAGGTTCTCCTTCAGGAACCTCTCCGGATCGTATCTGTCCGCGTTCTCCCACACTCGATCGTTGTGGTGCATGCTGTGCGTGAGTATGGCGACGCTGGTGCCTGCCTTGATCGGGTAATCCCCCAGCACGTCATCGGATTTCGCCACCCGAGCCACACCCATGATGGGCGGGTAGACACGCATCGCCTCAGCCACCACAGCCTGCGTCCACGGCAGGTTCTCGACGTCGTCCGCGGTAGGTTCGCGACCGCCGAGCACGTCGTCGAGTTCACGTCCGAGCCGGTCGCGGGCATCAGGGTTCTGCGACAGCAGGTACCAGGTCCACGCCAGCGCCGCTGCGGTGGTTTCGAAGCCCGCGCCGAGGAACGTCATGACCTCGTCGCGAATCTCCAGATCACGGTAGCGGTAACCGGTTTCGGGATCCTCTGCGGCCATCAACAAGGCGAGCAGATTGTCGGTGCGCTCGATCTTGCCGCTGCGATGGTCGGCGATGAGCTGATCGATGAATCGTTCGATGCGCCGCAGCCCGAGCCGAGCCCTTGGCGCGACCAGCCAGGCACCGCGCCGCAACGCGTTGATCGAGAACCTCGGTGACGAGACCCGCTCGGCGATCCGGCGCAGTGGCCGGGCCGCCCCGAGCAGAAATCCGTAGCCGAAAAGCGTCAGCAGGCGGGCGAAGTCGGTGCGCATCTGCTCGGCGAGCCGACCGTTGAGTTCGATGCCGAACATCGTGCGAGCGATGATGTCCAGGGTCACGTAGTTCATCTCGGCAGCGATGTCCACCGGCCGACCGACCGCCAGGTTCGCCTCCCAGCGCCGGGCGGCGGCCACACTGGCCTCGGTCATCTGCGGCGCGAAGGCATCCACCTGCCGCTTGGCGAAGATCGGCTGGACCAGACGCCGGTTACGTTGCCACAGTTCATCATTGAGGTCAGTGACCAGACCCCGGCCGAATGCCACGGCCAGCAGGTCGTACTCGGCGTTCTTGGCGTAGTTGTCCTGGTTGGAAACCAGGACGTGCCTGGCGATGTCGGGGTTGCGCACCACCACGAACTTGGCGAGTGGCGTACGGGCGACGACGATGTCGTCCTGGCCCGGCAGTTCGGTGGCGTACTCGTAGATGGTGTGCCGGTAGCCGGCCCGGATCGCCTTGAGGGCCAGCCACCACGATCTGAGGTACCCGACCTCGGTGTGTTGCCAGCGCACCGGCGTCGGCGCCCAGCGCGGTGGGTGCAGCGTCCCGACCCCGCGGGCTGGACACGTGCTGTTTGCGGTGTGCGCGCTGGGCACAGTCATCCGGCCACCTCCCCGGTGAAGTGCCGGGAAGCCAACCCCGGACTCGGGGTATACAGTACCGACGGTATCGGGATAAGGCCAGGCTCAATCTCAGGTGTGCGGACCCATGGCCTTGACCACGGTGAGCAGCACCACCGAATCCTCGAGCGCGTGCAGGCTGTGGCGGGTACGCGGGATCACGATGTGATCGCCGGGCGAACCCTCCCAACTGGCTTGGGAGCTGGCCAGTTTCACCCGGCCCTCGATCACCTGCAGCGTGGCCTCCCCCGGACTCTCGTGTTCGTCGAGGCCGCTTCCCTCGGTCAGCGCGATCAGGGTCTGGCGCAGCTGGTGTTCGTGGCCGCCGTAGACCGTGTGGGCACTGCGTCCGCTACTGGCAGAGCGGGCTGAGGCCAACTGCTGACGGGCAACCGCGGTGAGCGAGATCTTCTCCATAGCCACCGATCGTGCCATCTCCCGTCGACCGACCGTGAGCGATATGTGCAGAACCTCGCTTACGAGACCGGGACCGTGAGAGCCACTGCCTTCCAGCTGTGAGTGTTTCGGTCGTGGCGGTGTCAGATCGGCGCAACGCACGATGGTCCGATGCGCACACATGGACATGTGGTCCGCACCGCGGCGGCACTCGCTTCTGCGATGGGAATCGGCCGCTTCGTCTACACCCCGATCCTGCCGTTGATGTCGGCGCAGGCCGGTCTCACCGCCCACGACGCCGCCGCCCTCGCCACAGCGAACTACGTGGGTTATCTCGCCGGGGCGCTGGCAGGTTCGATCTGGCCGCGACTGGCCCGCTCGATCACCGCGTGCCGCGTGAGCCTGCCGGTGATGGCGGCCAGCCTGGCGGCGATGCCGTTGTCTACGAACACATTCGAATGGGCGGTACTGCGTGGCGTGGCCGGATTCACCAGTGCCTTGGTGTTCGTGATCGCCGTCAACACCATGCTGGAGCACCTGCACGGACATCCCGCACACCTGGCCGGATGGGGATTCGGCGGGGTCGGCGCCGGAATCGCGCTGTCGGCACTGCTGGTGCTGGCCACCGGAGACTGGAAAATGGCCTGGTGGGCGGCGGCCGCGGTGGCTGCCGTGCTGGGTCTGGCCGCCTGGTCGATGCCGGCCGTCCCGCACAGCACCGCAACCGCACCGGCCGCTGACGCCCGGCCGCCCCACGGCCCGTTCACTCTGCTGCTGACCAGCTACACGCTGGAAGGGATCGGCTACATCATCGCCGGAACTTTCCTGGTGGCGGCCGTCGCCCAGGGTGCACCGGAGTGGCTGGGTGGGAGCACATGGCTGGTCGTCGGCCTCGCCACGGTGCCGTCGGCAGCGCTGTGGGCGGCGCTGAGCAGCCGGTGGTCACATCCGGCGCTGTTGGTGGCGGCGCTGGCGCTGCAGGCGGTCGGGATCGCCGTGGCCGGCATGGTCGGCGGGGTCACCGCTGCGCTGGTGGGCGCGGTGCTGTTCGGCGGCACCTTCATCGGTGTCAGCACGCTGGCTCTGGCCGCAGGCAGGCTGCTGCGGTACCCGCGCGCCGTCGCGCTGCTCACCACCGGCTACTCGGTCGGCCAGATCCTCGGCCCGCTCGTGGTCGCGCCGCTGCTGCACCGAGGTTTCGCGCCGGCACTGCTGGTCGGCGCCCTGGTGGTGTCAGCTGCCGCCGTGGTGTCGGGGGTGATGCGGATCGTCGTCGGGCACCCAGGCGCCGGGGTCGTCCAGACCGAGATCGCCGATGCCGCGGGTGAACTCGTCGACGACGGCGAGAACCGCCGGGCTGTCCTCGGCCCGACGCCACACCAACGACCACGTCCATAACGGGGTGGGCGCCACCACGGGGCGACGCACCAGGCCCGCAGGCAACGACACATCCTGCCCCTTTGGATTGTTGAGGACGGGCCGGCGCAGCCGTCGCACATGCTCGAAGAACGTGGGGCCGGTGACGCCCCCGTCATCGGTGCGCATCACGGGCGCCCCGACCGCCGCGGCGAACAGTTCACCGTAACGATTCCACGACGACCAACTCGCCGCGTCCGTATCGACCAGCACCGTGGTGTCGCGGGCATCGACCGGGGACTCGTCGGTACCCGCGCACAGCGCGTACAACCGATCCACTCCAATCAGCCTGGCCCGCAACGACAGCGAATCCAGGTCGGCGTTCTGCACCCAGCAGATCGCCAGATCGAGGCTGCCGTCGGCGACCCGGGCCGCCTGGGTATGCGACGGCATCACCCAGGTATCCACCCGCAGGTCGGCCACCCCTGCCGCCCGCTCGGACCAATCGGTGGGACACCAGTTCACATACCCGATCCGGACGGGCTCCGACACCGCCAGTCCTTGTGCACGCCTGCGCAGTTCATCGGCCTGCTGAACCAGCGCCCGCACCTCGGGCAACAGTGCGGTGCCCGCGTGAGTCAGCGCCACCGAACGCCGGTCGCGGTCGAACAGGGTGACCTTCAGGTCGCGTTCCAACGCCTTGATCTGCTGAGACAGCGACGGCCCGGCGATACGCAGACGCTCAGCCGCCCGGCCGAAGTTCAACTCCTCGGCAACGGTGACGAAATAGCGCAGCTGACGTAGCTCCACCGTTGCAGCGTAGTAGGCGCAGCCTCCCAGCAAGGAGCCAACAGGTCGCGCAGGGCGGACATGACATGGGCGGCGGGCCCGTCGAGCAGTGCATCAGTCCAGACGTTCTCAAACAAGGAGTTCCCGTGAGCACGACACCACACGTCGCGGTCATCACCGGCGCATCGCCCACTATCAGGTCTCCGCCGCACCCGAGTGAACCGATCCTGGCGACAGCCGAACCGGCCCCCGCTGTTCAAATCACCCGGAGTGAATCGCCGTCGTAGCCAAACCGGCACCGCAATTGGACCAGCAGACGCTCGGCTTCTGCGATCCGCGCGTGCAGCCGACTCAGCGCCTCGGACATGGGCGCGTCTGTCACTCGGCTGCGTTCCCGAAGACGTCGCCACCGCAGCTCGGTGGCGGCGAGAAGGTCGCGCAGCTCGGCGATTTCACCGATCAAAATGTCCTCGAACAGCCGCGATTGTGCGATGTCAGCGCTGTGCACGGGCCTGGCACAGTCCGCCGGGGCGGCCGCGCGAGAAACCATGCGCGGCAGGGGGTTGAGCACCGTGGCCCCTGGGCCCGACTGTCGGGGCAGACGCAGATCTGCCCACGGCTTCCGCGTGATATCAGCGTCACACGGGGATCATGGAGCATCCACCCGGTTCCCAGCGACGCCACAGGTGTCACCCGAGGTACCGGCACTGGTCATGTGCCGGTCAGGCGATGTACGTTTGACGGTCCTTGCACGGGGCGGACACACAGCTAGCTCAGCGCGGGAATGACCTTCTGCTCGAACAGTTCGATGCCCGACCGGTCGTAGGCGGCCTCCGGGAAGTACAGGATTGCGTACTCACACCCGAGATCACGCATCCGCTTCAGTTTGTCGATGACCTGTTCGGGTGTACCGCTGGCCGATTCGGACGCGATGGTATTGGCGAGCATGGCATCGACAGCGGCTTCTCCGGCCACCGGCACCTGCCGGGCCCGCAACCGCGCGACACGGTCGGCGACATCGGCCTCGGAATCCCCGATGACGGCGTTGAAATTGGCCGAGCGCACGATCGCGTCGTAGTCGGTGCCGACGTCGCGACAATGGCCGGCCAGCACCTGCGACTTGTGGGCGAAACCGTCAGGTTCGGAGGTGAAGTTGGTGTACTGCGCGTACTTGGCGGCGATACGCAATGTCACCTTCTCGCCGCCGCCGGCGATCCACAACGGGATACCGCTGTCCTGCAACGGCTTCGGGGCGACGATCGCACCGTCGACCTGGTAGTGCTTACCGTCGAAGCTGACCCGCCCGTCGCGCCAGGCGTCGCGCATGATCTGGACACCCTCGTCAAGGCGACCCAGGCGCACCCCGGCCGAAGGAAAGCCGTAGCCGTAGGCCCGCCATTCATGCTCGTACCAGCCGCCGCCGATGCCCATCTGCACGCGGCCACCGGAGATGATGTCGGTGGTGGCCGCGATTTTGGCCAGGTAGACCGGATTGCGGTAGCTCATCGCGGTGCACATCTGGCCGAGCTTGATCCGCGATGTCGTTGCGGCATAGGCCGACATCAGCGACCAGGCCTCGTGGGTGGCCTCATCGGTCGGCACCGGAACGGTGTGGAAGTGGTCGTAGACCCACAGCGAGTCCCAGCTGCCCGCATCGGCGTAGGCCGCGAGATCGCGCATCACCGGCCAGTGGTTTTCGGTGGGAATGTCGACGAGATCAAGGCGCCAGCCCTGCGGGATGAAAAGTCCGAAGCGCATGGACCCCGACTCTACGACGCCGACGCGTGTCATGGCATCGGACTAGCCTGAGTTTCATGGCCCTATCCAAGGAAGAACGCGAACAGTTTCTGGCCGAACCTCACATCGCCGCCCTCTCGGTATACGCAGGAGACAAGCGCGGTCCGCTGACCGTCCCGATCTGGTACCAATACGCCCCGGGCGGGGAGCCGTGGGTGTTGACCGGCGTGGGATCACGCAAGCATCGACTGATCGAGGCAGCCGGGCATCTGACGTTGATGGTCGAGCGGCTCGAGCCGACGGTGCGCTATGTGGCCGTCGACGGCCCGGTCACCCGCATCGAACCGGGCACCGACGAGCAGCTGGTCGAGATGACCAAGCGCTACCTGGCGCCGGAGAAGGTCGAGCCGTATCTGGAGTTCGCCCGCCGTGAGCACGGCGAGAGCGTCGCGGTCTTCTTCAAGCCCGAGCACTGGCTGTCCTCGGACCTGGGGGCACTGTGACGCCATGAGCTCGCGCCAACGGCTGTTCCGGTGGCTCTACCGGCTCGGGTTCACGCCCTGGGACGGCCACCCGTTGGCGCACAGCCTGACCAAGCTCGTCGAGAGTACCCACCCCACGTCGCCGCCCGGAACCGCGCTCGACCTGGGCTGCGGCACCGGGGACAACGCGGTGTACTTGGCCCGGCACGGGTGGCGGGTCACCGGGGTGGACTACGTGGCCAAACCGCTGAAGAAGGCTCGCACCAAAGGCGCCGGGCTGCCCGTGAACTTCGTCAAAGCCGATGTGACGCAACTCAGTTCATCAGGTATCGGCGCGGGCTTCCAGCTGATCGTCGACAGTGGCTGCCTACACGGGATGAGCCCCACCGACCGCGACGCCTACGTACGGGAAGTCGGCGCGGTGGCCGCCCCCGGCGCACAACTGCTGATCGTGGCCTTCATCCCTGGTGCGGCGATGGGGGTACCCGGCATCGGATTCGACGAAGTGCAACGCCGCTTCAAGGACGGCTGGACGTTGCTGTCGAGCGGGGATGAGCCCGCGCTGGACCAGAACGGCACCAACCGGGCGCGGCATTACCTCTTCACCCATTCAATCTGACACGCGATCCCTGCAGAAAATCTGCGGATACGTCAGCGCTTCTGCTGCAAACGAATTCGCGCTCCGGCACGCCGTGGCCGCAACTACAAGCCCAGCGCCGCCATCGCCCCGTCCACGGTGGCAGTACGCAGCTGCTCGTAGGGCGTGTCGGGGAACTGCAGGCAACAGTCCTGCAGACCGCCGAATGCGATGACCGCGCGGGTGGATTGTTCGAGTGTCGGGCGCCGCCCGAACACCAGCACGCCCAGCCGAGCCCGCCAGGCCAGCAGTTGGTCGATCAACCCCAGATCGACCAACGTGGTCAGCTCGGAAACGATCAGGACGAGATCGGCGCGGTGCCGGAAATGGAAGTCGAAGTAACCCTCCAGGAGTTCCCGCGCCGAGGCGCGGGATGCGCCGCGTTTGCGTTCCTGCTCGGCGATGAAGGCCTCCCCCTCGTCGATGAGGGGCTGCAGGATGCTGCGGACCAGGTCCTCCCGGGACCGGAAGTGGTAGTACAGCGCGGGCTTGGTGATGCCGAGGCGGTCGGCGATGTCCTGCAGGCTGGTGCGCACCACGCCCTTCTCGGCGAACAGTTCGCGCGCCACATCGAGGATGCGTTGCCGGGTATCCAATGCAGGCTTGGCCACGTAGCCACCCTAACTTACTTAACGATAGGTAAGCTCACGGATGGAGCACTTACCGACCGTTAAGTAAGGAGCCATCGTGAAGGTTCTCATCTCCGGCGCCAGCATTGCCGGACCTGTACTCGCCTACTGGCTGTCGCGGCACGGGGTCGACGTCACCGTCGTCGAACGCTCCCCCGCATTGCGCAAGACGGGCGGCCACGCCGTCGACCTGTTCCGGCCCGCCATGGAGATCTCCGAGCGCATGGGCGTGCTGTCCGACATCGAGGCACACGCCACCGGCACCACGGCGCTGATCGTTCACCGACCCGGCACGGCGCGCCCGGCCCGCCTGGACTACCTCAAGATCATCGGGGCAATGTCCGACCGGCACGTCGAGATCATGCGAGACGACCTCAGCGAGATCTATTACCGCACCGGTCGTGACGACGTCGAGTATCTCTTCGGCGACACCATCACCTCGATCTCGCCCGACGGAGACGTGACGTTCGAGCACAACGGCCCACGCCGCTTCGACGTGGTGGTGGGAGCCGACGGCCTGCACTCCGGCGTGCGTCGACTGACGTTCGGCGACAACGTTTCCGAGAGCTTTCTCGGCGGATACCTCTCGGTCGTCTCGGTCCCCAAGGGCATGGCCCGCGACGGCGAGATGACCGGCTACTTCAAGCCCGGACACATGGCGGGGATCTACACCGCCGACCATCTCGACGATGCGCGCGCGGTGTTCATCTTCCGCCCCAGCCGGCCGCTGGACTACGACTACCGCGACGCGGACCGCCAGAAATCACAACTGCGCGCCGCCTTCGAGCACATGGGACCCGAGGTTGACCGCTGGCTCGGCGAGGTGCCCACGACGCCGACGTTCTACTTCGACGCCATCACACAGCTGGAGATGGCGACGTGGTCACGCGGACGGGTGACCCTCGTCGGCGACGCGGGCTATTGCCCCGGGCCCGCGGTCGGTGGCAGCACCAGCCTCGCGGTGTACGGCGCCTACGTCTTGGCCGCCGAGATGGTCAAGGCCGGTGACGATTACGCTGCGGCCTTCGCCGCATACGAACGCACGATGCTCGCGCCGGTTGTCGGCAGCCGGAAGCTGGCCCGCGTCAACGCGAAAACCGTTGTTCCGAAAAGCAATTGGGGCATCCGCGCACTGGTCGGCGCGGGCCGGCTGATCTCGATGCTGCCATTGGGCGTGACACAGTCGCTCGCCCGGCTCAACACAAAGGGCGTGCGGCTCTACGACACCATGCCGTTGCCGGACTGGCCCGCCCCGTCAAACGGAACCGGCTGATCGTCGATGAACGTGACAGTTTCGGTCAGCGGGGCCCGGCCGGTACGGATGTAGCTGACCGACGGATCCTCGTACCCGACCGACATGCCACAGAAGAGCATGAGCTCATCCGGGGGTGAGACGAACTGCGCGACGGTCTTGCGGACCTTCGCCCACGACATCTGCGGACAGCTGTGCAAACCTTCGGCACGCAACAGCAGCATGACCGTCTGGAGGAACATCCCCAGGTCTGACCACTGGGGCCGGCCCAGGTCACGGTCGATGTAGCAGAACAGGGCTGCGGGCGCGCCGAAGGCATCCCAGTTCGCGATGGCCGCCCGCTGACGCGCCTCCCAGTCCTCGCGCGCGATGCCGAGTGCGCTGTACCGCTCCTTCCCGAACTGGGATCGCCGGTCGCCATATGGTGATTTCAGTTCGGGCGGGTACATCACGTACTCGGGCTCGTCCCACTCATCGCCGGTTGCCACCCGCTCGACGGCGAGCTTCTTGAGCCGGGCGAGCGGCTCTCCGGCGACCACGAAGATGCGCCAGGGCTGCAGGTTCGACCCCGACGGCGCCCACGCCGCAGCCGAAAGCACACGCTGCAGCACCTCCCTGGGGACGGGCCGATCGGTGAAGCCGCGGACCGCGCGACGGGTGGCCACTGCCTCGTAGACGTCCACGATCGGCCGCCTTTCTCGTCAATCGGTTTGACTCGTTGAACTCAGCCTGCCGGTCAGCGACGGCCAACGGACCCTTGTAAGTCCGTAGTCTGCGGGGCCGTGCCAACCGACCATGCCGTTCGGGCGCCTCACGGGCGGGTCCCTGCCCCGGGCGTAGCGTGGCTACATGGGCGAACTCACCGACGACGTGATCACGTTCCTGTCCGAAGGCACCCGCACCGCGGTACTGGGTTGGGTCGCCGCCGACGGCAGACCGTTGGCCGCGCCCGTGTGGTTCGTGGTGGACAACGGCGCACTCGTGTTCAACACCGGCAAGAACACCGCCAAGGGACGGGCATTGGCCCGCGACCCGCGCGTGGTGCTCTGCGTCGACGACACCGATCCGCCGTACGCGTTCGTGCAAGTCCAGGGGATCGCGTCGATCAGTGAGGATCCCGCCGAGCTACTCGACATCGCCACCCGCACCGGCGGCCGCTACATGGGTGCCGAGCGGGCCGAGGAGTTCGGCCGCCGCAACGGTGTGCCAGGCGAACTCGTGGTGCGGGTCAAGCCCACGAAAGTCCACGCCGCGTTCGACGTGGCGGATTGAGGTACGGCCATGACCGACATATCGCAGTTCGCCGACATGCTGTCCCGCGATCACGGGCTGTGCGTACTGAGCACGCTGCGCGGCGACGGCAGCGTCCAATCCTCGGTGGTGAATGCCGGGGTCATGGCACATCCCCGGACCGCTGAGCCCGTCGTCGCCCTCGTCGCAATCGGCGGCGCACGAAAACTAGCGCACCTGCGCGCCGATCCCCGGGCCACCGTCGTCGCCCGCGCCGGATGGCAATGGGTGACCGTCGAGGGCACCGCCGACATCATCGGGCCCGACGATCCTGATCCCGGCACCGACGCCGAGGCATTACGACGGCTCTTGCGCGACGTGTTCACCGCCGCCGGCGGTACCCACGACGACTGGGACACCTACGACCGCGTCATGCGCGAGGAGCGTCGCGCCGCGGTGCTGATCACGCCCGCTCGGGTGTACTCGAACCCGAGCTGAGGTGCCCAGGCACGCAAAAGCCCCCGACTCGCGCTGAAGTGCTCGCCGGGGGCTTTTGACGTTGTTGCTTAAGACTCCAGCGATGCCGGGGGCAGGAAGCGGTCGCCGTAGCGGGCGGCCAGCTCCTTGGCACGGGCCACGAAGGCCTCCTTGCCGACACCGAGCTCACCCTGGTAGCCGACGATGAACTGGGCCGAACCACCGGTGTAGGGCGGGAAGCCGATACCCATGATCGAGCCGATGTTCGCATCAGCGGTCGAGGTGAGCACACCCTCGTCGATGCACTTCTGAGTCTCCAACGCCTCGGCGAAGAGCATGCGGTCGATCATGTCCTGCAGCGGGATCGAGGAGGTTCCGGAGTTGAAGGTCTCCTTCAGACCCGGCCACAGCTGCGTCCGCTTGCCGTCGACGTACTCGTAGAAACCGGCACCCTTCAGACGCGACGGGCGGCCGATCTCGATCATCTTCTCCACGACGGCCTCGGCCGGGTGCGGCACGTGGGTGCCACCGGCAGCCTCGACACCTTCCTTGGTGGCCACGGCGATCTTGTGCATGAGCTCCAGGTTGAGCTCATCGCTCAGCTGCAGCGGCGCCGCCGGGTAACCGGCCTGCGCACCCGCCTGCTCGATCGATGCGGGCTCCACGCCCTCGCCCAGCATGGCCAGCGCCTCGTTGACGAAGGTGCCGATCACGCGCGAGGTGAAGAAGCCGCGGCTGTCGTTGACGACGATCGGGGTCTTCTTGATGGCCAGCGTGTAGTCGAACACCCGGGCCAGCGCCTCGTCAGAGGTCTTCTCGCCCTTGATGATCTCCACCAGCGGCATCTTGTCGACCGGCGAGAAGAAGTGGATGCCGATGAAGTCCTCCTGGCGCTTCACGCCGGTCGCCAGACCGGTGATCGGCAACGTGGAGGTGTTCGAGCCGAGCAGCGCGTTGGGCTCGACGATGTCCTCGATCTCCTGGAACACCTTGTGCTTGAGTTCCTGGTTCTCGAACACGGCCTCGATCACGAAGTCGACACCCTTGAGATCCTGCGGATCGGCGGTCGGGGTGATCCGAGCCAGCAGCGCCGCGGACTTCTCCTCGGTGGTCTTGCCACGCTTGAGCGCCTTGGCCTCCAGGCCCTCCGAGTACGCCTTGCCCTTCTGGGCGGCCTCGACGGTGACGTCCTTGAGGACGACGTCGTAGCCGGCCTTGGCGGAGACATAGGCGATACCGGCGCCCATCATGCCCGCGCCCAGCACACCGATCTTCTTGATGTCCTGCTTGGCGATGCCGTCGGGACGCGATGCGCCGCCGTTGATGGCCTGCAGGTCCAGGAAGAACGCCTGAATCATGTTCTTGGCGGTCTGACCGGTGACCAGCGAGACGAAGTAACGGCTCTCGATGCGGCTGGCGGTGTCGAAGTCGACCTGGGCACCTTCGACAGCAGCGTCCAGGATGGCCCGCGGTGCGGGCATCGGGGCACCCTTGAGTTGCTTCTTCAACAGGGCCGGGAAGGACGGCAGGATCGCGGCCAGCGCCGGGCTGGACGGGGTGCCGCCGGGGATCTTGTAGCCCTTGACGTCCCACGGCTGGGTGTGGGCCTCGGGGTTGGCCTTGATCCAGGCCTTGGCAGCAGGAACCAGCTCGTCGACCGAACCGACGAGCTCGTCGACCAGGCCCGTCTCCTTGGCCTTGGCCGGGCTGAACCGGGTGCCCTGGCTCAGGACCTCCATGAAGGCCTTCTGGATACCGAACATGCGCACGGTGCGGGCCACGCCGCCACCGCCGGGCAGCAGGCCCAGGGTGACCTCGGGCAGACCGATCTGGCTGCCCTTGACGTCGGCGGCGATGCGGTGGTTGGTGGCCAGCGCGATCTCCAGGCCGCCGCCGAGCGCGGCGCCGTTGATGGCGGCCACGACGGGCTTGGGCAGGGTCTCCAGCTTGCGCAGGTCGGCCTTGATGGTCTCGACCATCTCGAACGCCTCGGCGGCGTCGTCGGGGCCGATGTTCATCATGCCCTTGAGGTCACCGCCGGCGAAGAAGGTCTTCTTGGCGCTGGTGATCACCACGCCGGTGATCGAATCCTGCTCGGCCACAAGGCGTTCCACGGCATTGTGCATGGATTCCTTGTAGTGATCGTTCATCACGTTGGCCGAACCGGTCGGGTCGTCCAACGTCAGGGTGACGATGCCGTCGGCATCCTTGTCCCACTGAATGGTGTTCTCAGCCATCTGTATTCAGTCCTTTGTGTTCGGCCGCGCTCAGACGCGCTCGATGATGGTGGCCACGCCCATGCCGCCGCCGATGCACAGCGTGACCAGGGCACGCTTGGCGCCGCGGCGCTCGAGCTCGTCGACCATGGTTCCGGTGATCATGGCGCCGGTGGCACCCAGCGGGTGACCCATCGCGATGGCGCCACCGTTGACGTTGAGCTTCTCGTCCGGGATGTTGAGGTCCTTCTGGAACTTCAGCACCACGGAGGCGAAGGCCTCGTTGAGCTCGAACAGGTCAATGTCATCGACGGTCAGGCCGGCACGGTCGAGCACCTTCTTGGTGGCCGGGGTGGGGCCGGTGAGCATGATGACCGGGTCGGCGCCGCTGGTGGCGGTGGCCACGATGCGGGCGCGCGGGGTCAGATTCTGAGCTTTCCCCGCACTTTCGCTACCGATCAGCAGCAGGCCGGCGCCGTCCACGATGCCCGAGCTGTTGCCGCCGGTGTGGACGTGGTTGATCTTCTCGACGTAGTGGTACTTCTGCAGCGCCACATCGTCGAAGCCGCCCATCGCGCCGACGCCGTCGAACGCGGTCTTGAGCTTGCCCAGGCTCTCCACGGTGGAACCGGGACGCATGTGCTCGTCATGATCGAGGACCACGAGGCCGTTCTGGTCGCGGACCGGGATCACGGACTTGGCGAAGTAGCCGCCGGACCAGGCCGCCGCGGCACGCTCCTGCGACCGCGCGGCGTAGGCGTCGACGTCCTCGCGGGAGAAGCCCTCGATGGTGGCAATCAGGTCGGCGCCGATGCCCTGCGGGACGAAGCCGATGCGGTAGTTGGTCTCCGGGTCAGAAGCCCAGGCGCCGCCGTCGGAACCCATCGGAACGCGGCTCATCGACTCGACACCACCGGCCAGCACCAGGTCGTCCCAGCCGGAGCGGACCTTCTGAGCGGCCAGGTTGACGGCCTCGAGGCCCGAGGCGCAGAAGCGGTTGAGCTGGAAACCACCGGTGGTCTCGGGCAGCTTGGCCACCAGACCGGCGGTACGGGCGATATCGCCGCCCTGGTCACCGACCGGGGAGACGACACCCAAGATGACGTCGCTGATCAGCGACTCATCCAGGTCGGGGTAACGGCTGCGGATCTCCTCGATCAGGCCGACAACCAGGTTGACCGGCTTGATCTCGTTGAGTGCGCCGCCGCGCTGCTTGCCACGCGGCGTGCGGATCGCCTCGTAGATGAAGGCTTCTTCGGACATGTCTGCTCCCCTGCCGTATCGGCGTCGGTTCAGGTTGGGTTGTGGAACCGCCCGACGAATGTGGGCAGTCCTCTGAACGGCAGCGTAGCAGCCTCGCCCAACCCGTTGGTTGGGCCTGTGCTCAGCATCTCCTTGCACACAGATCGACTCTGCGGCACGGGCCTACTTCACCCGCACTTTTCCAACCCTCACCGCAGCGTCAAACTCCCTTCAACACCCGGTCGAGCGCCGCGCGGCCGTGCGCCCGGTGCGGCAGGTGCCATCCATCGCCGCGCATGAAGCGCTGTGGCGGGAAACCGGCCCGAAATTCACCACAGCGCTTCATACGCGAGGGGCGTCAGGCGGAGCGCGGCTCTTCGATCGCCATCAACGTCGGATAGTCGGTGTAGCCGACCGGGCCGGGCGCATAGAAGGTCGCCATGTCGGGTTCGTTGAGCTCGGCACCCAGGATCAGCCGGTCGATGAGGTCAGGGTTGGCCAGGAACGCCCGCCCCACCGCGGCCGCGCTGATCGCCCCCCACTCGGCGTAGCTCTCCAACTGGGAGAAGTCGGTGCCGCAGTTGCGGCCGGTGTTGAGGACGAACGTGCCAGACCACAGCGCGCGGATGACGCCGAACGTGTGCTCGGCCGGGTCGATCAGCACGTGCAGGTAGGCCAGCCCGAGCGGAGCGATGCGCTCCAACAACGCCTCGTAGGTGCTGACCGTGTCTTTCTCCTGCATACCGCCGGCGGTGTTCCCCGGTGAGATACGCAGCCCGACCCGGGCCGCACCGATCTCGTCGACGACGGCCTCGACCACCTCGGCTGTCAGCCGGGCCCGATTCTCCGGCGAACCGCCGTAGGCGTCGGTGCGCTGGTTGACCACATCGGAGGCGAACTGGTGCAGCAGGTAGCCGTTGGCGCCGTGGATCTCCACGCCGTCCATGCCCGCATCGATCGCGCGGCGGGCGGCAGCCCGGAACTGCTCGACGATCACCGGGATCTCGGCGGTCTCGAGCGCGCGCGGCGTCTGCAGCGGCTTCTTACCCGTGGGCGTGTGGGTGAGCACATCGGCCGCGATCGCCGACGGCGCGACGGGTTCGAACCCGCTGATGTCAGGGTGCGCCATCCGGCCGACATGCCACAGCTGAACGAACATCTTGCCGCCCGCCGCATGGACCGAGTCGGCGATCTCGGCCCAGCCGTGCTGATGGCGGTCGGTGTAGATGCCGGGGGTGTTCATGTAGGCGCCGTTGGCGGTCTCGGCGACCGCGGTGGCCTCGCTGATGATCAGGCCCGCTCCGGCGCGTTGCGTGTAGTACTGCGCGGCCAGCGGTGAAGGAGTGCCGTCGGCGTCGGCACGTGAACGCGTCAGCGGTGCCATGAACAGACGGTTGGTAGCGGCGGTCTCGCCAACCTGGATCGGCTGCAGCAGTGCGGCGTCGGCGTTCAGTTTGTAGGTCACGCCGTATCAGAGCGCCGAGAGTGCGGCAATCATTCCCGCACTAGCCCGGATTTTTCACGGAATGTTGCGTGTGGGGTGTGTAGGTAAGCGAAAGTGCCTGTCCTGCAAGGGATAATTGGACTTCTCTAGGGTTCAATCGTCCTGACGGGAAGGCACTTCGCGGGTGAAGAA
>NZ_VCMY01000067.1:0-22521 GCF_005924235.1 Mycobacterium sp. DBP42 | reverse complement strand
CGTTGCCGTCTTCGTCGGTGGTGAACGGGATCATGGTGAGTTCGACGTCCATGCCGAATTGCAGTTTCGTCGGGTCGTTTTCGGTGAGTCGGCCTTCGACGCGGATGACGGGGCCGGTGTCGTCGGTGAGTTCGACGAGGCCGACGCCGAAGGGCACGAAGTTCTTTCCGGTGGGGCCTTTGTAGGGGGCGCCGGGTGGGAAGCCCTGGGTGGTCCAGGCGATGACGGTGCCGCGCCGGGGAAGGTGCACCTGTTCGGTGTTGCCGCCGGAGCACTTGGGGCAGCGAGCCTGGGCCGGGAAGGCGGTGGCCGCGCAGTCGGTGCACCGGCTGCCGATCAGCTGGGGTTCGGCGTCGGGCCAGGTCGAGATCTCGGGCGCCAGAGCAATCTGTGTTGACACGTCGTTGACGATAACCGGAAATGTAATTCTCGTCTAGTGAGAACCGGCTCTCGTCTAGGCTGGCGCAATGGCTGGTGTGCTGCCCGGTGAGATCCGTCAGATCGGCTACGTCGTCACCGATCTTGACGACGCCATCGCGGACTGGACCGACATGGGTGTCGGACCCTGGTTCGTGCTCCGCGACGTACCGCAGAAGGTGACCTATCGTGGCGCGCCCTGCGAGGTGAACGTGTCGCTCGCGTTGTCCAACAGCGGCGACCTCCAGGTCGAGTTGATCCAGCAACTGGACGAGACGCCCAGCATCTTCACCGAATTTCTGACCGCCACCGGCGGAGGATTTCACCAACTTGCTTACTGGGCAGAAGACTTCGATGCGGCGATGGTCAAGCTCGGCGAGGCCGGTTGGCCCAGGGTGTGGTCGGGCGGGGAAGGCGAGGGTGTCCGGTTCGCGTACTTCGAGCCGCCGACGGGTGCCGCGATCGTCGAGATCATGGAACTGACCGAGGCCTCGGCCGGAATGGGCGCCTACGTCCGAGCGCAGGCCGCCGACTGGGACGGCAGCGACCCGGTTCGGGAGTTGGGCGGCAGACGTCGGCCCAGTGGCCAGCTGTGACACGGGTTCTTGGCGAAACTGTGTGACACGTGGCCACTCGGCACGCGCGCAGGGCCTACTTGCCCTTGTTCATCACCTTGTCCGCGGCGGCCCAGTGCTCGTCGGCGCACCAGAGCCGGGCGAAAGCCGAAACTGCCTCGGTGGTGGACACCCCGTTGATCACGCGCTTGACCTCGCCGGCCTGACGTCGGGCCAGCAGTTGGGCCGCCGACCGCCAGGCCTCGGCGAACTCGGCGCGGGGAACCACCTGGTCGACCAGGCCGACCTGCTCGGCCTCCCGCGCGTCCAGAATGCGGCCGGTCCCGGCCAGCAGTAGCGCCCGGCTGCGGCCGACCAGCGTGGCGAGCCGCTCGGCCCCGCCCCAGGCCGGCATGATCGCCAGCGCCACCTGGTTGAAGCCGATCTTGATGTCGTCGGCGGCGATCCGGATGTCTGCTGCCACCGCCACTTCGGCCCCACCGCCCAAGGCGTGGCCGTTGAGCGCCGCGATGACCGGCCCGTCGAACCCGGCGATGCGGTCGCAGATCGTGCGCATCCGCCAGGCCATCTCCGACGCCTCGAGTTCGGTGCGCAGGGCTGACAGTTCCTTGAGGTCGCCCCCGGAAACGAAGGCGCGGTCGCCGCCGCCGGTGATCACCAGGGCGCGAGCGCCGACGGCCCCGTCCAGCGCCTTGTTCAGCGCATCCATGGTGTCCAGCGAGATGGCGTTGCGCGCCTGCGGCCGGTCGATCGTGATGACCGCCAGTTCGCCGTCGATTTCGAGGTCGACCATCAAACGTTCTCCAGTTCCGGGATTGGCATTCTCGTCTGATGAGAATAACATCACCGTTGTGCGCGACATCCCCGTTGAGCTGACCAAACGGTACGTCGAAAACGGCTGGTGGCGGCCCGAAACCCTGGGTCAGATGCTGGCCGACGGTCTGGCTGCCAGCCCCGATGCCGGGTTCTGCGTGCACTCCGCGACCCGCCCCTACCAGGGCACATTCGGCGAGGTCGAGCACACCGCCCGCCGTCTGGCCGCTGGGCTGCGTGATCGCGGGGTCGGAGCCGGCGACGTGGTGGCCCTGCAACTGCCGAACTGGATGGAGGCTGCGGTCGCGTTCTGGGCCTCGGCATTCCTCGGCGCGGTCACGGTCCCGATCGTGCACTTCTACGGCCGCAAGGAACTCGGCCACATCATGGCCACGGCAAAGCCCAAGGTGTTCATCACCACCGAGCAGTTCGGCCGGATGAAGTTCGAGCCCGATCTGTGTGCCGATGTCCCGATCGTCGGGCTGGTCGGGCAGTCGTCGTTCACCGACCTGCTCGCCGACGAACCGATGAGTGGCACCCTGACCGCGGATCCGGCGGCGCCGGCCCTGATCGCATTCACCTCGGGAACCACCCGCGAGCCCAAAGGCGTCATCCACAGCCATCAGACGCTGGGCTTCGAAACCCGCCAGTTGCTGGAGAACTATCCGCCGGACCGCGGCCGCCAGCTCACCGCCACGCCCGTCGGGCATTTCATCGGCATGCTCGGCGCGTTCCTGATCCCGGTGCTCGAAGGCGCTCCGATCGATCTGTGCGACGTCTGGGATCCCGGCAAGGTGCTGGAGTTGATCGAGCGTGACGAACTGTCGATCGGCGGCGGACCGCCCTACTTCGTCACCAGCCTGATGGACCATCCGCAGTTCAACGAGCGCCATCTGGCCCGGTTCACCACTGTCGGCCTCGGCGGCTCGACGGTGCCCGCAGCCGTCACGCGGCGACTGGCCGATCTGGGTTTGTTCGTCTTCCGTTCCTACGGCAGCACCGAGCATCCGTCGATCACCGGGTCGGGGGCCGGGGCCCCGGAGGACAAGCGGTTGTACACCGACGGCAATGTTCGCCCCGGTGTGGAGATCCGGCTCGGACCGGACGGCGAGATCTTCAGCCGCGGGCCGGACCTGTGCCTGGGGTACACCGACGATGCCCTCACCGCAAAGCATTTCGACGCCGATGGGTGGTATCGCACCGGGGACATCGGAGTCCTCGACGACGACGGCTATCTGACGATCACCGACCGCACCACCGATCTCATCATCCGCGGCGGGGAGAACATCAGCGCGCTCGAGGTGGAGGAAGTGCTGCTGGCGCTGCCCGACGTGATCGAGGCGATCGTGGTGGCTGCCCCGGACGCGCGGCTGGGCGAGCGGGTGGCTGCGGTGCTTCGGGTGCGCGACGGCGGCACGATGCCGACGCTCGATCAGGTCCGGTCGCATTTCGAGGCCGGCGGGGTGGCCCGGCAGAAGTGGCCGGAAGAGCTACATCAGGCCGAAGATTTTCCCCGAACGGCCAGCGGCAAGGTGCAGAAGTTTGTCATCCGTCAGGAGATTGCTGCAATCGCCCGGTGAGCAGCCTCCGGGGCGAGTTGGGCATTGCGGCAGCTAGTAAGTGAGAATATGATTCTCTTGAATTGCAAAGGAGTTTTCCATGGGACAACTGTCGCACCGGGTCGACATTCCGTTTCCGCTGTTCGACGCGGACAACCACCTGTATGAGCCGCCGGAGGCGATGACCAAGTACCTCCCCAAGGAGTACAAGGACATCGTCCAGTACGTCGAGGTCAACGGCCGCACCAAGATCGCGATCGACGGCCACATCAGCAACTACATCCCGAACCCCACGTTCTCGCATGTGGCCAAGCCCGGTGCCTGGGAGGAGTACTTCAAGTTCGGCAACCCGGACGGCAAGAGCAAGCGTGAGCTGTTCGGTGAGCCGATGCGCTCCATCCCGGCCTTCTTCGAGCCGGCTCCGCGCCTGGAGCTGATGAACGAACTCGGCGTCGACCGCAGCCTCATGTTCCCGACGCTGGCCAGCCTCATCGAGGAGCGGCTGCGCGACAACCCGGTCGCCATCCACGTCATCATCCACTCGCTCAACCAGTGGCTCGACGAGGTCTGGGGCTTCAACTACCAGAACCGCATCTTCGTCACCCCGGTCATCACCCTGCCGATCGTCGAGAAGGCGATCGAGGAACTGGAGTGGGCCGTCAAGCGCGGTGCCCGCGCCATCCTGGTCCGCCCGGCGCCGGTGCCCGGCTTCCGTGGCCCGCGCTCGTTCGCGTTGCCCGAGTTCGACCCCTTCTGGGAGCGTTGCGTCGAGTACGACGTGTTCGTCGGCATGCACTCCTCCGACAGCGGTTACTCGCGCTACACCTCGGAATGGGACGGCACCGTGCAGGAGATGCTGCCGTTCCAGACCAACGCGATGGGCATCCTCAACGAGTGGCGCCCGATCCAGGACGCGGTGGCATCCTGGGTCATCCACGGAGCGCTGTTCCGGCATCCGAAGCTCAAGGTCGGCATCGTCGAGGCCGGCTCCAAGTGGATGTTCCCGTTGCTGGACTCCATGGCCGAGGTTTACAAGAAAGCCCCCGAGGCCTTCATGGGCAACCCGATCGAAGAGATCAAGAACCGCATCTACGTCAGCCCGTTCTACGAGGAAGGCATCGATGACCTGATCAACCTCATCGGTGTCGACCAGGTGCTGTACGGCTCCGACTGGCCGCACCCCGAGGGTCTGGCCGAGCCGACGCATTACGTCACCGCGCTTGAGCACCTCGCTGTCGAAGATCAGGCCAAGATCATGGGCGGCAACCTCGGTCGTCTCGTCACGACCTAAGGGGCCGACACATCAATCAGTGGCAGACCATCCCCGAGATGGTCTTGAGTGCAGCGGACCGGTTCGGCGATGCCGAGGCTGTCGTGGACGGTCCGCTGCGGCTGTCTTTCACCGAACTCGTCGAGCGCATCCGTAAAGCCTCGGGTGCGTTCGCCGAGTTCGGCGTCGCCAAGGGGGACCGGGTCGCAATCTGGGCGCCGAACTCGGCCGAATGGATCATCGCCGCATTCGGGATCATGGCCGCCGGCGGTGTGCTGGTCCCGGTCAACACCCGGTTCAAGACCGACGAGGCCGCCGATGTGGTCGCGCGCAGCGGAGCGAAGGCGGTGATGGTCCAGAAGGGTTTCCTCGGACAGGATTTCACCTTCGCCGGGACCGAGGTCGATGTCCCGGTCATCGACCTGAAGTCGGACTTCCTGGGCAGCGGTTCGCCGTTCACCCGGGACATGGCGCCCACGGACATCGCTGATGTCATCTTCACCTCGGGCACCACCGGCAGGCCCAAGGGCGCGATGATGAACCACCGCCAGACGCTGCGGGCCTACGAAGAATGGGCCACCCTGGCGGATCTGCGCGAGGGCGACCGCTACCTGATGATCAACCCGTACTTCCACACGTTCGGGTTGAAGGCCGGGTTGGTGGCGTGCTTCCTGCGCGGCGCGACGATGCTGCCGGTGGCCGTGTTCGATGTCGATGATGTCGTGGAACTCATCGAGCGCGAGCGCATCACGATGCTGCCGGGCCCGCCCACGCTGTACCACTCGCTGCTCGCTGTCCCAGACCGAACCCGGCTGGCGACGCTGCGGGCAGGGGTGACCGGCGCCGCGGACATCCCGGTGGAGCTGGTGCGTCGTATCCGGGACGAGCTGCCGTTCCAGACGCTGATGACCGGTTATGGCCTGACCGAGGCGGGCAACGTCACGCTGTCGCGGCCGGGCGACTCGGCCGAGGACGTGGCCACCACCGCCGGGCTGCCGTGTGAGGGCGTCGATGTTCGCATCGCCGGCGACACCGAGGTGCTGGTGCGCGGATACAACGTGATGCAGGGCTACCTGGACGATCCCGCCGCCACCGCCGAGGCGATCGACGCCGACGGCTGGCTGCACACCGGAGACCTCGGCGAGTTCACCGAGTCCGGGCGGCTGCGGATCGTCGGACGTAAGAAGGACATGTTCATCGTCGGCGGATTCAATGCCTATCCGGCCGAGATCGAGGGGTTCCTCCTTGAGCATCCGGCGGTTGCGCAGGTTGCTGTCATCGGTGTCGCCGACGAGCGGATGGGGCAGGTCGGCAAGGCGTTCGTGGTGCTCCGGGACGAGCCGGGTACGTCGGGGATCGCCGCCGAGGAATTGATCGCCTGGAGCCGCGAGCGAATGGCCGGCTACAAGGTGCCGCGGTATGTCGAGTTTCTCGACGAACTACCGCTCAACGCCACGGGCAAGGTCATGAAGAATGAGCTCGAGACGCGGGTAGCGGCGATCCACGCTAAGTGAGCGCACAGCACGTAAACATCATTTCCGCAGGTGAATAGACATTTAAGCGCCTGCTGTCGATGATGTACTCTCGGGTCACTACCGCAAACTGATAACGTAATTCTCGTTAAGCAGGCTGCTGAACGGACAGGAGGTCGGCATGCCGTCCCGCAAGCCTTCGTCGCCGGTAATCGATACTAGCGAAGATGATGCGTCGCCCGGCGACGCGCTCAAGTTGGCCGAACAGGCCGAAGCCGAGGCTGCCGAGGCCGAGGCAGTAGCAGCTGCCGCGCGCGCCCGGGCCAAAGCCATCCGGCTACGCAATGAGGCCGCCGCCGACAACGGTGCCGCCGACATCGTCGAGTTCCCAGAAGAGGTCGACGACGCCGCCGTTGCGGAGTCGGCCGGTCGTCCTGACGACGCCGAGCCGGCCGAGACCGGGGCCGCCGAGATCACCGACAGCACCGGGGTAGAGGCCGACGCCGAGAGCAAGCCGTCGAGCCGGGTACCGCGGGTGAGGGTTTCTCGCCTGTTCTGGAAAGTGCTGGCGACCTGCATCACGCTCATCGTCATCGTCGGCCTGCTCGTCCTCAGCGGGTTGATGATCTGGAATCATCGCCAGGCCCAGCATCGCGAGCAGTTGACCGCCGAATACACCGCGGCGGCCCGTCAGACGGTCGTGACCTTGATGTCGCTCGACTTCAACCACGCCCAGGACGCGGTCAAGAACATCCTCGACAACTCCACCGGCGAGTTCCGGGAGGATTTCGAGGCTCAGTCGAAAGACTTCGTCAAGCTCGCCCAGGACGCGAAAGTGGTGACCGAGGCCAACGTCACCGGCGCCGCCGTCGACAGCATGAGCGACGACAAGGCGGTGGTCCTGGTGGCGGTGAACACCAAGGTCACCAACACCACGGGGGCCAACAAGCAACCGCGACCGTGGCGGGTGGCCGTGAACTTGGTCCGCGAAGGTGACCAGATCAAGCTGTCGAAAGTCGAGTTCGTGCCGTGAGCCTGGATCAGGAAACCAACGAGACCGAAACCAAAGAGACCGAGAACGACGACACCGAGGCGGCAGTCGAGAAAGACGAGACCGACACGGTTGCCGAGGTCGAAGAAACCACCGACGCCGGCGAAGAGCAGGCCGAGGCCGACGCGTCCGGCGAAGCCCCGGCTGATCCCGAGCCGAAGCACGGGTGGCGGCACAAGCTGACCAAGCTGTGGTTTCCTCTGGCGTTGGCGGTGGCGCTGATCGCTTCGGCTGCGCTGGCCGGCTGGCTGTACTTCGCGCAGTACCGGGTGGACCAGCAGACGGGTCCGGCGGCGTCGGGAACGGTGCTCAAGGCCGCGAACGACGGCACGGTAGCCCTGCTGAGCTATGCACCGGACAGTCTCGACCGGGATTTCACCGCCGCCAAATCGCACTTGACCGGTGATTTCCTGTCGTACTACACCCAGTTCACCCAGGAAATCGTCGCGCCGGCGGCCAAACAGAAGTCGGTCAAGACCGCGGCATCGGTGGTGCGCTCGGCCATCTCGGAGATCCATCCTGATTCAGCGGTCGCACTGGTTTTCGTCAACCAGGCCACCACCAGTGCCGACAATCCGAACGGCAGTTTCTCGGCCAGCGCTGTCAAGGTCGGTCTGAGCAAGATCGACGGCAACTGGTTGATCTCGTCGTTCGACCCGGTGTAGGCGCCGTCGCCGGCGGGGCATCAGTCCTGCGCGTGCCGCTCGTAGGCCCATCGCTCAAGCCAGGTCTGCAGGTCGTGCACCGCCAGCGCGGTGGCCACCGCGCACGCCACGGCGAGAACGAGCAACAGCGCACTCATGGCAGGCACCTCACGTTGTCGTTTTGGCGGCCTCCGTGCGACGCGGGCCGGCGCGGTGCGCCGGGCACTGCGTAGTGCGTTACCTGCCTGGGTGCCGGAATTTCGGGAGCGTCCAGGACCGACCGTTTGATGGTCCGGTAGCGGTCGCGCTCGGCGGCACACCAGGTGTCCGTCCAGCCTTCGAGCAGATCGCGGCTCCGGATCAGCCGGTGTAGGACGGGATGGGTGCCCGCGGGTGCCGGTCGCGCGTCGATCGCCATCGCCTCGTGCAATGCGAGGGCTTCATGCCAGTCGACCTTCACATCGGGAGCGAGGCTGACGTACTGATGCCGGACCACGAGCAAGGAGTCGGCGCCCAACGGCCGCAATCGCCACAGGGCCGATCGCAGCGAGGACACCGCCTTGTGCGGCGGGGCCCCCGGCCACAGCAAGTCGCACACCCAGCTGCGATGTAGCTCCCGGTGCTTGACCGCGGCCAGCGCCACCAGCCGTCGACATGAGGGCGGCAACACCACCGGCTCCAGGTCGCGGTATACGGCGAACTCGCCGAGAACGTTCAGCGTGAATTGCTTGGACACACGCTCATCCTCGAGCCTGGCGGAGGTGCTGACATCAGTAGTGCACTACCTGTATTTGGCGTACGTTTCCGCCAGCGCGCCGTAGCCAATCCATGGTCCGGCGCCCCGATGCGGTGGAATTGCGGTGCAATCTGGCGAGAAAGGGACATACAAGGGTGAACGAGGACAGGCCGAGCCCGGTTCAAACCCACCGGCTGAGCCGGATGAGTGGACGCGACCCGCACGAAGAGCACCGGGCGGCGACCCCACTGGAATTGTTGTTCGATCTCACCTTCGTGATCGCCTTCGGCGTGGCGGCCGCACAACTTGCGCACCTGATGGCCGAGGGTCACGTGTCGGCCGGGTTGGCGGGGTTCGGTTTCTCCGCGTTCGCGATCTGGTGGGCGTGGATGAACTTCACCTGGTTCGCGTCCGCCTATGACACTGACGACTGGATCTATCGCTTGATGACGATGCTGCAGATGGTCGGCGTCATCATCCTGGCAATGGGCATAGCCCCGGTCTTCGCCTCGATCGAACATGGCGGCCACGTCGACAACGTGGTGATGGTGGCCGGCTATGTGGTGATGCGAGTTGCGTTGGTGGGGCAGTGGTTACGGGCCGCTGCGCAGGATCCGCCCCGCCGGTCGGCGTGCCTGACCTACGCGTGCGCGGTCGTCGTCGCGCAGATCGGGTGGGTGGTACAGATCTTCGTGCACACATCGCTGACGGTCTTCTTCGTCACTGCACTGGTGCTGATCATCGTGGAGATCAGCGGACCGATGCTGGCCGAGCGGGTGATGGGCGGTACCCCGTGGCACGCCCATCACGTGGCCGAGCGCTATGGACTGCTCGCGATCATCGCGCTGGGTGAGGGCGTGGTCGGCACGGTGGCATCCCTGACCGCTGCCGTGGGGGAGCACGGCTGGTCCACCGATGCCATCCTGCTGGTGGCCGCCGGAATCGGCCTGACATTCGGCATGTGGTGGGTGTACTTCCTGGTTCCGGCCGGAGCGCTGCTGCATGCCCAGCGCACACTGTCGTTCTGGTACGGGTATCTGCACCTGGCGGTGTTCGCGGCGATCGTGGCCACGGGGGCGGGGTTGCATGTGGCCGCCTATTACGTCGACGGCGAATCGAAGCTGGATTCCGTCGGCACCGTGCTGGCCGTGGCGGTCCCGGTGGGCGTGTACCTGGTGGCGATGTTCGTCATCTACTCGTTCCTGGTGAAGGAACTCGATCTCATGCATGCGCTGCTGCTGGTGCTGGCCGTCGCGGTTCTGGTGGTCGCGGTCGTGCTTGCCGCGCAGGGCACGTCGATGACGCTGTGCCTGTTGGTTGTCACCGCGGCACCGGTGGTGGTGGTCGCCGGGTTCGAGGCGGTCGGGCACCGGCACGCCGCCGAGATCGTCGGCCGGCGCTTGGACACTCACCGGCCGGGGTGAGTCTCGAAGGTCTCCAACAGCATTCGTTCCTGTTCGGCTGCCAGTAGGCGTCGGGTCTTGGTGCGGGTGATCAGGATTCCGATCGTGGCCAGGATCCACACCGCGTACTGCACCGACCAGGCCAGCCGGAACGACGTGAACGAGTAGCTGTCGGCGCCGGACAGCATCAGGCCCATGGCCTGCATCACCAGCAGTGCCGCCAGGAACCCACCCATGTTCACCATGCCCTGGGCCGTGCCGAGCGTGTGGCTCGGATTGAAGGTCCGGGCGAAGTCGAAGCCGACCATCGAACCGGGGCCGCCCACCGAGATGACGACGATCAGCACCACCAACAACCACATCGGTGCCGGGCCGGGCAACGCCAGCACCACGGTCCACACCAGCGCGTTGCTGGCGATGATCCACAGCACGAGCCGTGACCTGCGGTGGGGATGACGCCCGGTGAACACGCCGATGATGATCCCGGCCGAGATGGCGGCGCTCACCGAGATGGTGAGTAGGGCGCCCGCAGCGGTCTCCGAAAGTCCCTGCGCCACCGTCAGATACGGCACCCCCCACATCAGCGCGAACACCGTCACCGAGAACTGGGTGCCCATATGGGTGAAGAATCCGAGCCTGGTCCCGGGACGTAGCCAGACGGTCTTGATGCGAGACAGGGTGGTGTGCAGGGAGATCGGCTCGGATGTGAGGGCCGAACCGTGCGGGGTGTTGCGGATGAGTGCCAGCGCCAGCACGATCACCACGATGCCGAATGCCGCGACCGACAGGTATGCCGGTGTCCACCCAGAGCCGGTGAGTATCGCGAGGAATGGGACGGCGGACAGAACCTGACCGAGTTGCCCGCAGATGCCGGTCAACTGCGCCACCAATGGAACGCGCTCCGGCTCGAACCAGTGCGGCACCAGGCGAAGCACCGAGATGAAGGTCAGTGCATCGCCGAGGCCGACGATGGCCCGCGCAGCGATTGCCGCGGGCAGTGACTCGCTGAGTGCCAGCACGAGCTGGCCGGCGGTCATCAGCGCGGCCCCGCTGGCGATGAGCACCCGGGAACCGAAGCGGTCCAACAGTAGTCCGGCGGGAACCTGGGCTGCGGCGTAGACGATCACCTGCAGCACCACGAACGTGGACAGCACACCCGGGCTTGCGGCAAATCTGTCGGCGGCCTGTAGCCCCGAGACGCCGAGGGTGGTGCGGTCGAGGACGGCGATGATGTACGCGAGTAGCCCGGTGGCCCAAACGATCCAGGGACGCACGCGGGCACCTTTCGTCAAATGTGTTTGTCGGGGCAGGCGTACATGCTCTCGCACTCATGGGCGCGGAAGCGACCGGACTTCTTTGTCGCGGATGTGAATTTGGTCTCGGGTCGGGTTTCCGGTGACTGATCGAGTTGGCTGAAAATGCATACTCGCGTGCGACTTGCGCAAGAGAACTCGGCATATTCCCTGATGATCGCGCTGTCGACGACGTCTTGGAATCGTCAAACATAAGAGGAGTGAATTCGCTCAGCTATTAACCGGAGAGTAGGGTGTCGGCATGAATCGCTGTTCAAACCGACGCGGAGGACGTCGGCTTGGTTGAGTATCGTCTGGAAGACCTGGCGCGTATTTCCGGCGTCAGCACTCGCAATATCCGCGCATATCGTGAGCGCGGGTTGCTGGATTCGCCACGGCGCGTCGGGCGCGCGGCGTACTACGGCGACCGGCATCTGGCTCAGCTGACGGCGATCAGCCAGCTACTGGCCAAGGGGTTCAACTCGGCGCACATCGCCGAGTTTTTCGCGGGCTTGCGGAGCGGCAAGGACCTGGCCTGCGCGTTGGGAATCCAAGCTTCGGACTGGAGCCGGCCGACGGCGTGGACACTGACCGTGGATCCTGCCGACGATGATGTCCGCACGCTTGTGGAGTTGGGGTTGGTGCGCATCGTCGACGGCTCTGTGCAGATGCCCGACCCGGCGTTGGCCGCGCTCGTCACCGGCGCGCAGGACCAGCTGCGCTGTCTGCGCATCATCGCCCATGTCGCTCGGTCGACAGATGCTGCCGTTGATCGGGTAGCCGAGGCCGCGGTCACCGCGCTCACCGAAACCCGGGGCGTGCCGTCCGACGCGGACCTGTCTGAGCTGGCCCGAGCGGTGGTCTCGGTCGAGGTTGAACGCGCCCTGCGCAAGAGCCTGGCCGCCGCCGACTAGGGTGACGGCGGTCGCCGTGATTCGGCCTGCGGAACTGAAATAGTTACCGGCGAGTAAGATATTTCAGCAAACTTCTTGTTCGGACGCTCAGGATTCGCTGGACAACATCGGCTCGATTGTCTGCTGGATCTCCGCCACTTCGAGGGCTCGGATGTGGCGGAAAATTTAGATAACGATTCGATAACAATGCTGCCTTGATCTGCGCAGTTGTGGCTACTCGACCGTAACCACCTGCCAACAGGACGTTTGTCCCGAATAGCTTTGGCCGCCAGTCCGTGCCGCGTTACGTTACCGGCGGTTACCCATGCGTAGAACTCGCCAGTAACCAATCTGGGCGGAAAACGCCCACTGGTTCTTATGACACTCTTAGTACGGCGGGAATGCCAGTGACACCGTCCGGAGCGCTCTTCGGACGCCAGCGTTCCAGCCTGATTCGACGCTGAATCGCCGTTGGCCTGTCGCCGGGCAGCCACACGCCCCAGACCACGCAGACACCGAACACCGCACGCGACAGCCGCACGCGACACCTTTCATCGCAGAACCACAGCAGCACCGAGGAGATAGCGCCAGTGACGATCTATGAACACGACCGGGTGTCCGCCGGTCGCAACGACGACTCAGGATCCGCTGGTCGGCAGGCTGACTCCACCCATGCTCTCGTCGACCGGCTGAGCGCCGGCGAGCCCTATGCCGTGGCCTTCGGCGGCCAGGGCAGCGCCTGGCTGGAGACCCTTGAGGAGTTGGTGTCCTCGGCCGGTATCGAGGCCGAACTGGCGACTCTGGCCGGCGAGGCCGAGCTGCTGCTGGAGCCGGTGGCCTCCGAGCTCGTCGTGGTGCGGCCCATCGGGTTCGAGCCGCTGCAGTGGGTTCGCGCGCTGGCCGCGGAGGAGCCGGTGCCCTCCGACAAGCAGTTGACCTCGGCCGCCGTGTCGGTGCCGGGCGTGCTGCTGACCCAGATCGCGGCCGTGCGCGCGCTGGCCCGCCAGGGCATGGACCTGGCCGCCACCCCGCCGGTGGCCGTCGCCGGGCATTCCCAGGGCGTGCTGGCCGTCGAGGCGCTGGCCGCCAAGGGCGCCAAGGATGTGCAGCTGCTGGCGCTGGCGCAGCTGATCGGTGCCGCGGGCACCCTGGTGGCCCGTCGTCGCGGCATCACCGTGCTGGGTGACCGGCCGCCGATGGTCTCGGTCACCAACGCCGAGCCCGAGCGCATCTACGAGCTGCTCGAAGAATTCAGCCAGGACGTGCGCACGGTGCTGCCCCCGGTGCTGTCGATCCGCAACGGCCGGCGCTCCGTTGTGATCACGGGCACCCCCGAGCAGCTGTCCCGGTTCGAGCTCTACTGCAACCAGATCGCTGAAAAGGAAGAGGCTGAGCGCAAGAGCAAAGTCCGCGGCGGCGCGGTCTTCGCCCCGGTCTTCGACCCGGTGCAGGTCGAGGTCGGGTTCCACACCCCGCGTCTGGCCGACGGTGTCGAGATCGTCGCGCGGTGGGCCGAGGCCGTCGGAATCGACGTCGAGCTGGCCCGCGCGATGACCGAGGCGATCCTGGTCAGTCAGGTGGACTGGGTCGACGAGATCACCGAGATCAGCGAGGCCGGCGCCCGCTGGATCCTCGACCTCGGTCCCGGCGACATCCTGACCCGCCTGACCGCCCCGGTGGTGCGTGGGCTCGGCATCGGGATCGTGCCTGCCGCCACCCGTGGCGGCCAGCGCAATCTGTTCACCATCGGTGCGGTGCCCGAGGTGGCTCGCCCGTGGTCCAGCTACGCCCCGACCGTGGTCAGCCTGCCCGACGGATCGGTCAAGCTCTCCACCAAGTTCACCCGGCTCACCGGACGCTCGCCGATCCTGCTCGCGGGTATGACGCCCACCACAGTGGACGCCAAGATCGTCGCGGCCGCAGCAAACGCCGGCCACTGGGCCGAACTCGCCGGCGGCGGGCAGGTCACCGAGCCGATTTTCAATGACCGCATCGCCGAGCTGGGCGAGCTGCTGGAGCCCGGCCGGGCCATCCAGTTCAACACCCTGTTCCTCGATCCGTATCTGTGGAAGCTGCAGGTCGGCGGCAAGCGGCTGGTACAGCGTGCCCGCCAGTCCGGTGCGCCGATCGACGGCGTCGTCGTCAGTGCCGGCATCCCGGACCTGGAAGAGGCCGTCGAGCTGATCGGCGAACTCAATGATCTGGGCATCAGCCATGTGGTGTTCAAGCCGGGCACCGTCGAGCAGATCCGCTCGGTCATCCGCATCGCGGCCGAGGCGCCCACCAAGCCGGTGATCGTGCACATCGAGGGTGGACGCGCCGGCGGCCACCACTCGTGGGAAGACCTCGACGACCTGCTGCTGGCCACCTACTCCGAGCTGCGCAGCCGGTCAAACATCACCATCTGCGTCGGTGGCGGCATCGGCACCCCGGAGCGGTCCGCCGAGTACCTGTCCGGCCGCTGGTCGGCTGCCCACGGCTACCCGCTGATGCCGATCGACGGCATCCTGGTCGGCACTGCCGCCATGGCCACCCTCGAGGCCACCACCTCACCTGCGGTCAAACAGCTGCTCGTCGACACCAAGGGCACCGAAGCCTGGGTGGGCGCGGGCAAGGCCGCCAATGGGATGGCCTCGGGCCGCAGCCAGCTCGGCGCCGACATCCACGAAATCGACAACACTGCCTCGCGTTGCGGTCGTCTGCTCGACGAGGTGGCCGGTGACGCCGACGCGGTGGCCGCCCGCCGCGACGAGATCATCGCCGCGATGGCCAACACCGCCAAGCCCTACTTCGGCGATGTCGCCGAGATGACCTACCTGCAGTGGCTGCGCCGCTACGTCGAATTGGCGATCGGCGACGGCAACAGCACCGCCGACACCAAGCGCGACGATTCCCCATGGCTGGACGTCACCTGGCGTGACCGCTTCGAGCAGATGCTCAAGCGTGCCGAAGCACGTTTGCACGCACAGGATTTCGGCCCGATCGAGACCCTCTTCGGCGACGAGCAGCTGCTCGAGGACCCGAAGGCCGCGCTGGCCGCGCTGGTCTCGGCCTACCCGGACGCCGCATCCGTTCAGCTGCACCCGGCCGACGTACCGTTCTTCGTCGAGCTGTGCAAGACGCTTGGTAAGCCGGTCAACTTCGTCCCGGTGATCGACAAGGACGTGCGCCGGTGGTGGCGTAGCGATTCCCTTTGGCAGGCCCACGATGCGCGCTACGACGCCGATCAGGTGTGCGTCATCCCCGGCACCGCCGCGGTCGCCGGCATCACCCGGGTCGACGAACCCGTCGGTGAACTGCTGGACCGCTTCGAGAAGGCCGCCGTCGACGAGGTGCTGGCCGCCGGCGCCCAGCCGCAGCCTGTTCTGTCGCGCCGTCGGGGCCGCGGAGATGTGACCGGCCCGCTGGCCGTGCTGCTCGACGCCCCCGACGTGTTGTGGGCCGGGCGCACCTCGGTCAACCCGGTGCACCGGATCGCCCCCGCGGCTGAGTGGCAGGTGCGTGAAGGGTCTGAGAACCGTTCCGCCACACATCCTTCCACCGGAGCCCGGCTCGAGGTCGTCGACGATCGGCATGTGGTGCTCTCGGTGCCGCTGTCAGGAACCTGGATCGACATCCGCTTCACCCTGACCGGCGCCGTCCGTAGCGGTGGCGCACCGGTCGTCGAGGTCGAGGACGCGGCGACCGCGATGCGGTCGGTGCTTGCCATCGCGGCCGGTGTCGATGGTCCTGACGCGTTGCCGCCCGTCGTCGATGGCACCGCCACGGTCACCGTCGGCTGGAACCCCGAGCAGGTGGCCGACCACACCGGTGTCACCGCCACCTTCGGTGCCCCGCTGGCGCCGACGCTCACCGTCGTCCCCGACGCGCTGGTCGGCCGCTGCTGGCCCGCGGTGTTCGCCGCGATCGGCTCCGCCGCCACCGACTCCGGCTTCCCGGTCGTCGAGGGTCTGCTGAGCCTGGTGCACCTGGACCACGCCGCGCACCTGCTGGCGGCCTTGCCGACCGAGCCCGCCGAATTGACCGTCACCGCAACGGCTTCGGCTGCCCACGACACCGAGGTGGGCCGGGTCGTCCCGGTTTCGGTGACCGTGCGCGCCTCGGACGGCACCGAGCTGGCCAAGCTGGAGGAGCGGTTCGCGATCCGCGGCCGCACCGGCGAGGCCGAGCTGACGGACCCGGTTCGGGCCGGCGGCGCGATCTCGGACAACGCCACCGACACCCCGCGTCGTCGCCGTCGCGACGTCACGGTGGGCGCGCCCGTGGACATGCGGCCGTTCGCCGTGGTCTCCGGTGACCACAACCCGATCCACACCGACCGGGCAGCCGCACTGCTGGCCGGCCTGGAATCGCCCATTGTGCACGGCATGTGGCTGTCGGCCGCCGCGCAGCACGTCGTCACCGCCACCGACGGCAAGCCCATCCCGCCGGCCAAGCTTGTCGGCTGGACCGCCCGATTCCTCGGCATGGTCAAGCCGGGAGACGAGGTCGACTTCCGCGTCGACCGGGTCGGAATCGACGTCGGCGCAGAGGTTGTCGAGGTTCAGGCCCGCATCGGCTCCGAGCTGGTGATGGCTGCGACCGCGCGGCTGGCCGCACCCAAGACCGTCTACGCATTCCCCGGCCAGGGCATCCAGTCCAAGGGCATGGGCATGGAGGTCCGGGCCCGGTCCAAGGCCGCCCGCAAGATCTGGGACAAGGCCGACAAGTTCACCCGCGAGACGCTGGGCTTCTCGGTGCTGCACGTGGTCCGCGACAACCCGACCTCGCTCATCGCCTCCGGTGTGCACTACGAGCACCCCGAGGGCGTGCTGTACCTGACGCAGTTCACCCAGGTCGCGATGGCCACCACGGCCGCCGCCCAGGTCGCCGAGATGCGTGAGCAGGGCGCGTTCGTCGAAGGCGCGATCGCCTGCGGTCACTCAGTCGGTGAATACACCGCGCTGGCATGCGTTTCCGGCGTGATCGAGCTCGAAGGTCTGCTGGAGGCGGTGTTCCACCGCGGCTCCAAGATGCACGACATCGTGCCGCGCGACGAGCGGGGTCGGTCCAACTACCGGCTGGCCGCGATCCGGCCGTCGCAGATCGACCTCGCCGACGAGGACGTGGAGAGCTTTGTCGCGGAAATCGCGGCGAATACCGGCGAGTTCTTACAGATCGTCAACTTCAACCTGCGCGGTTCGCAGTACGCGATCGCCGGAACCGTGCGCGGGCTGGAGGCGCTGGAGGAAGAGGTCGAGCGTCGTCGCGAGATCAGCGGCGGCAAGCGGTCGTTCATCCTGGTGCCGGGCATCGACGTGCCGTTCCACTCGAGCGTGCTGCGGGTGGGCGTGGATGACTTCCGGCGCAGCCTGGAACGCGTCCTGCCGCGCGACCGCGACCCGGAGCTGGTGGTCGGCCGCTACATCCCGAACCTGGTGCCCCGGCCGTTCACCCTGGACCGCGACTTCATCCAGGAGATCCGCGACCTGGTGCCGGCCGAGCCGCTCGACGAGATCCTCGCCGACTACGACACCTGGCGTAACGAGCGGCCGATCGAACTGTGCCGCAAGATCGTCATCGAGCTGTTGGCCTGGCAGTTCGCCAGCCCGGTGCGCTGGATCGAGACCCAGGACCTGCTGTTCATCGAGGAGGCCGCGGGTGGACTCGGGGTGGAGCGGTTCGTCGAGATCGGCGTGAAGAACGCGCCGACGGTCGCCGGACTGGCCACCAACACGCTCAAGCTGCCCGAATACGCCCACAGCACCGTCGAGGTGCTCAACGCCGAGCGCGATGCCGCGGTGCTGTTCGCCAGCGACACCGATCCGGAGCCGGAACCTGAGGTGGAAGAAGCCGCGCCCGCAGCTGAATCCGCTGCAGCCGCTCCTGCCGAGGCGGCCCCGGCCCCCGCGGCCGCTCCGGCCGCCCCGTCCGGTGGCCCCCGGCCAGACGACATCACGTTCGACGCGGCCGACGCCACAGTCGGTCTCATCGCACTGAGCGCCAAGATGCGCATCGACCAGATCGAGGCGCTGGACTCCATCGAGTCGATCACCGACGGTGCGTCCTCGCGACGCAACCAGCTGCTGGTCGACCTGGGCTCCGAGCTGAACCTGGGTGCCATCGACGGCGCCGCCGAGGCAGATCTGGGCGCGCTCAAGGGGCAGGTCAGCAAGCTGGCGCGCACCTACAAGCCGTTCGGTCCGGTGCTGTCGGACGCCATCAACGATCAGCTGCGCACGGTGTTCGGGCCGTCGGGCAAGCGCCCGGGCTACATCGCCGAGCGGGTCACCAAGACCTGGGAGCTGGGTCCGGGCTGGGCCAAGCACGTCACCGTCGAGGTGGCGCTCGGCACCCGTGAGGGCAGCAGCGTTCGCGGTGGCGACCTGGGTGGTCTGCACCCGGGTGCGCTGGCGAGTGCCGCCGACGTCGACAAGGTGATCGACGCCGCAGTCGCCGCGGTGGGTGCCCGTCGCGGCGTGCCGGTGAGCCTGCCCTCGGCCGGCGGCGCCGCCGGCGGCGTGGTGGATTCGGCCGCCCTAAACGAGTTCGCCGAGACGGTCACCGGCCCCGACGGTGTGCTGGCCAACGCGGCCCGCACGATCCTGGGCCAGCTCGG
The DNA here is from genome assembly GCF_005924235.1 of Mycobacterium sp. DBP42. Classification (NCBI taxonomy): domain Bacteria; kingdom Bacillati; phylum Actinomycetota; class Actinomycetes; order Mycobacteriales; family Mycobacteriaceae; genus Mycobacterium; species Mycobacterium sp. DBP42. Next base: position 3,798 of record NZ_VCMY01000067.1, on the reverse strand, counting down.
TCTGGATGCCCCGGTCAGCGCGCCCGACACGGCGACCGATGCCGAGCTGATCGACCTGGTCACCACCGAACTCGGTTCGGACTGGCCGCGATTGGTCGCTCCGGCGTTCGACGGCAAGAAGGCCGTCGTGTTCGACGATCGCTGGGCCAGCGCCCGTGAGGACCTGGTCAAGCTGTGGCTCGCCGACGAGGGCGAGATCGACACCGAATGGCCGCGCCTGTCGGAGCGGTTTGAGGGTGCCGGGCATGTCGTTGCCACGCAGGCGAATTGGTGGCAGGGCAAGGCGCTCGCCGCGGGCCGTACCGTCCACGCCTCGCTGTTTGGTCGCATCGCGGCCGGTGCCGAGAATCCCGGAACCGGTCGGTATTCCGACGAGGTCGCGGTGGTGACCGGTGCTTCGAAGGGCTCGATCGCCTCGTCGGTGGTCGGGCAGCTGCTCGACGGCGGGGCCACGGTCATCGCCACCACCTCGCGTCTGGACGACGACCGGTTGGCGTTCTACAAGGAGCTCTACCGCGAGAACGCCCGATTCGCCGCCACGCTGTGGGTGGTCCCGGCCAACATGGCGTCCTACTCCGACATCGACAAGCTGGTCGAGTGGGTCGGTAGCGAGCAGATCGAAAGCCTTGGGCCGCAATCGATCCACCTCAAGGATGCGCAAACCCCGACGCTGCTGTTCCCGTTCGCCGCACCGCGCGTGGCCGGGGATCTGTCAGAGGCGGGTTCACGCTCCGAGATGGAGATGAAGGTCCTGCTGTGGGCCGTGCAGCGGCTCATCGGCGGGCTGTCGACGATCGGTGCCGAGCGGGACATCGCCTCGCGCCTGCACGTGGTGCTGCCGGGCTCGCCCAACCGCGGCATGTTCGGCGGCGACGGCGCCTACGGCGAAGCCAAGTCCGCGCTCGACGCACTGGTGAGCCGCTGGAGTGCCGAATCATCGTGGGCCGAGCGGGTCAGCCTGGCGCACGCGCTGATCGGCTGGACCAAGGGCACCGGGCTGATGGGGCACAACGACGCGATCGTCAGCGCGGTCGAAGAGGCCGGCGTCACCACCTACAGCACCGACCAGATGGCAGCGATGCTGCTGAACCTGTGCACGGTGGAGTCCAAGGTGGCCGCGGCCAACGCACCCATCAAGGCCGACCTGACCGGCGGTCTGGGCGACATCAAGATCGACATGGCTGAGCTGGCCGCCAAGGCCCGTGAGGACATGACAAGCGCCGCAGCCGAATCCGAGGACGATGAGGACGAGGGTGCTATTTCGGCACTGCCGTCCCCGCCGCGCGGGTACAACCCGGCGCCCGCCCCGGAGTGGGCCGATCTCGATGTCGACCCGGCCGATCTGGTCGTCATCGTCGGTGGCGCCGAGCTCGGGCCGTACGGCTCGTCGCGCACGCGCTTCGAGATGGAGGTCTCCGGCGAGCTGTCGGCGGCCGGTGTGCTGGAGCTGGCCTGGACCACCGGTCTGGTCAAGTGGGAAGACGATCCCAAGGCCGGCTGGTACGACACCCAAACCGGTGAGCTGGTTCCCGAATCGGAGATCGTGGAGCGCTACCACGATGCCGTCGTAGAAAGATGTGGAATTCGCCAGTTTGTTGATGACGGTGCGATCGATCCCGATCACGCCTCGCCGCTGCTGGTCAGTGTGTTCCTCGACAAGGACTTCAGCTTCGTGGTGTCCAGCGAGGCCGACGCCCGGGCATTCGTGTCCTACGACCCCGAGCACACTGTGGCCCGGCCGGTGCCCGATTCCAGCGACTGGCAGGTGATCCGCAAGGCGGGCACCGAGATTCGGGTCCCGCGCAAGACCAAGCTGTCGCGCACGGTGGGCGCCCAGATCCCGACCGGGTTCGACCCGACGGTGTGGGGCATCACCCCGGACATGGCCAATTCCATTGACCGGGTGGCGCTGTGGAACATCGTGGCCACGGTCGACGCGTTCCTGTCCTCGGGCTTCACTCCGACCGAGCTGATGCGCTGGGTGCACCCGAGCCTGGTGGCCTCCACCCAGGGCACCGGTATGGGCGGCATGACCTCGATGCAGACCATGTACCACGGCAACCTGCTGGGCCGGGCCAAGCCGAACGACATCCTGCAGGAGGTGCTGCCGAACGTTGTTGCGGCACACGTCATGCAGAGTTACGTCGGTGGGTACGGCGCGATGGTCCACCCGGTCGGCGCCTGCGCCACCGCGGCGGTCTCGGTCGAGGAGGGTGTGGACAAGATCCGCCTCGGCAAGGCCGACCTGGTGATCGCCGGCGGTTTCGACGACCTGACCCTGGAAGCGATCATCGGCTTCGGTGACATGGCGGCCACCGCCGACACCGAGATGATGCGCGCCAAGGGCATCAGCGACTCGAAGTTCTCCCGCGCCAACGACCGTCGTCGTCTCGGCTTCCTGGAAGCCCAGGGCGGTGGCACGATCCTGCTGGCTCGCGGTGACCTCGCCGCCAAGATGGGTCTGCCGGTGCTGGCGGTCGTCGGCTACGCGCAGAGCTTCGCCGACGGTGTGCACACCTCGATCCCGGCTCCGGGCCTCGGTGCCCTGGGCGCCGGACGCGGCGGCAAGGATTCGCAGCTGGCCCGCTCGCTGGCCAAGCTGGGTGTCGGCGCCGACGACATCGCCGTGATCTCCAAGCACGACACTTCGACGCTGGCAAACGATCCCAACGAGACCGAGCTGCACGAGCGGCTGGCCGACTCGATGGGGCGCTCGGCAGGTGCCCCGCTGTTCATCGTCAGCCAGAAGACGCTGACCGGGCACGCCAAGGGCGGGGCGGCAGTGTTCCAGATGATGGGTCTGTGCCAGATCCTGCGCGACGGCGTCATCCCGCCGAACCGCAGCCTGGACTGCGTCGACGACGAGCTGGCCACCTCCGGCCACTTCGTCTGGGTGCGCGACGCCCTCGACCTGCGTGGGAAATTCCCGCTCAAGGCCGGTCTGGTCACCAGCCTCGGGTTCGGTCACGTCTCGGGTCTGGTCGCCCTGGTGCACCCGGAGGCGTTCATCGCGGCGCTGGATCCGTCCGAGCGCGACGACTACCGCAAGCGCGCCGAGCAGCGCACGCTGGCCGGTCAACGTCGCTTGGCCGGGGCGATCGCCGGTGGGCGTCCGATGTACGAGAAGCCTGCCGACCGCCGCTTCGACCACGATGTGCCCGAGAAGCGCCAGGAAGCCGCAATGTTGCTGAACACGGATGCCCGCCTCGGCGACGACGATCTCTATGTGCGGTGAGTGCGTGCCGACACAGGTGAGCTAGGTTCGCTTCCATGGCGATTATGGGCATAGGCATCGACGTGGTTTCCATACCTGATTTCGCCGAGCAGGTGGATCGGCCGGGGACCGTGTTCGCCGAGACGTTCACGCCGGGTGAGCGCCGGGACGCCGCGGACAAGAGTTCGTCGGCGGCCCGGCACCTGGCGGCCCGGTGGGCGGCCAAGGAAGCTGTGATCAAGGCCTGGTCGAGTTCACGGTTCTCCAAGCGGCCGGCCCTGCCGGAGGGGATCCACCGCGATATCGAGGTGGTCACCGACATGTGGGGCCGGCCCAAGGTGCGGTTGTCCGGCGAGATCGCCAAGCACCTTGAGACCGTGACGATTCACGTCTCGCTTACTCACGAGGCCGATACCGCCGCCGCGGTGGCGATCATCGAGGAGCTCTAACCCTTCTGCGCGAGCAATAGCTCCTATGTCAAGCCGCCACTGATTGTGGCGGCTTGACCGGGTTTTGGTGGTCGTTGCGGGGCGCGTCTTGGTGTAGTGCTTGGTAGACCCGGCGGGCGATGCGGCGTTTGACGC
>NZ_VCMY01000066.1:0-22890 GCF_005924235.1 Mycobacterium sp. DBP42 | reverse complement strand
CATCCAAGGATTCCCACACCGCCGGGTCGGTGGTGGCGGTGCGGGTGATCAGCATCCGCACCACCCGATAGTCGATATCCCCGACCGCGAACCGCGCCGCCACCTGAGGCAGTTTGTCCCGCAACACCCGGGCATGATGAATCTGGGTGCCGGCCCGACCGCGGCTGATCCGCATCGCCGCCGAAATCTCGGCCCCCACCGCTTCAAACGGATCGGTGGTCCAGAAAATCGACTCGGCCAACTCCTGTTCGCGTAGCGTGTCCAATTCCCCGATCGCGGCCAACCGGCCCGCGATCGCCACCGACTCGGCCCGCGCCGCAGCGCTGACCGCATCGATCAGGTCGGCAGCGGAACGTTCGAACATATGATCGAGTATGCCACCCCGGTACGACATTGATTCTGACAACTGGTTTCGGGTGACGATGGTCTTGCCCGTTCGCCGCTGGCGATGACCCGTCGTCCGACACGTCGGAATGAATCGAGCCGGACTACTCAGAATGCTCCCGCGCACCGTGTAGGTCGATCACCCCGGCCCGGACCAGGATCAGCACGCTGACCACAAGCACCCAGATCGGGAAAGCCAGAACGATCCACATGCTGACATTGCCCGCCACCAGAAGGCCCACTGCGACGAGGTATGTCGTGTACACGAGCGGGCGCGGCATCAATCCGGTCTTCAACCAGATCGTCGCCAACGACATCATGAACACGGCGGCCATCCGAACGCCGTATGTCTTGCTCAGCGCCATCAGCACCATCTGCCCGAACGTGGCGACATGGCTGTAGGCAGTGGCGTCGGAAATCCCCGCCCGGCTGGCGATCAGCCCGGCGCCCACAGCCGATGACACGAACATCATCGCCAAGAACAGGATTCCGCTGCCGAGGAAGACCGACGAGAAGAACCGGTCCTCGTAGCGACCGAAGCCGTCGCGCACCACCCCGATGAACCACAGGAACGCGATACCGGCGAACGGCATCAACACGGAAGCCACCCGCAATCGAGTGGTCGCGCCGTCGATCCATTGCGAACCGGGCTCAGCTCCTTCGGGCAATGCCGTGCGGATCAATACCAGGGCCACGCCGAACAGCACCGCGAACAGTACGCCCGCCGAGGCAGCTGCCCGCGGCGTGGACAGGCGGTGCAGATGTTGTTGGACCACAGGGTCATCGTGGCATTCCGGCCGCACATCTGCGCTGACATTCGGCCGCCTAGGATGACCGGGTGTCACTCGACGGGAAAACCGCGTTGGTCACCGGAGCAACGAGCGGCATCGGCCGTGCCACCGCAACGCTTCTCGCCGAACGCGGTGCACATGTCCTGGTGAGCGGTCGAGACCGTGGCCGCGGAGCGCAAGTGGTGACCGAGATCCGTGCCGCCGGTGGCACCGCCGACTTCCTCGGCGCGGCACTGACCGACGCCGCCAGCGCTCATGCCTTGATACGGGACGCCCTGTCAATGGCTGACCAGATCGACATCCTGATCAACAACGCCGCCATCGCAGTCTTCGGACCCACCGCTGCCATCGCCGAACAAGACTTCGACGACTGCTACCACCTCAACGTGAAGATTCCGTTCTTCCTCGTCGGCGCGGTAGCACCAGCCATGGCCGCACGCGGCGACGGCGCGATCGTCAACGTCAGCACCATGGTGTCCCAGTTCGGCGCGCCCGGTTCGGCAGTGTATGCCTCTTCGAAGGCCGCGTTGAACCTGCTGACCAAATCTTGGGCCGCCGAGTACGGACCCAAGGGCGTCCGCGTCAACGCCATCGCCCCGGGACCGACGCTAACCGAGGGAACGACAGCTCAGTACGGCACCGATCGTCTGGCCGCGCTCGCCGCCCAGGCACCGGCGCGACGTGTTGCCGATCCCGCCGAGATCGCCAAAACCATCGGGTTTTTGGTCAGCGACGACGCCAGTTTCATCCACGGCGCGGTGCTGGCAGCCGACGGTGGACGCACCGCGATTTAAGGTTCAGGGCTGGCCAGGCAACAATCTGAGCATCAGACCGTTGGCCTCGGCGAGCAGGTTCTCGTCCGGATCTCGCAATTCGGCATTCACAAATGCCTTGCGCCCCTCGGCCTCTCGTACCCAGCCACGTGCCGTCAGCACGGTGTCGATCGGTGTCACCTTGCGGTAGTCCACATGCAGGAAGGCCGTGCGGCTGATGGGTCGGCCCGCGGCGTGGATCACCATGCCGAACACCGAGTCGAACAGCAACGGCAGCACACCGCCGTGCACCGCATAGTTGCCGCCGACGTGGAACCGGCTGAACTCCACCTTCAATTCGACACCCTCGGGCTCGAACTTCGACACGGTCCACGGCGGCATCAACAGGCTGCCCGCGCCCGGAAGCGACGGCACCCGGTTGGCCGGGCCGACGCCCTCGGGGGCCTCATACGGGCCGAGCAGCTTGACCAGTGCCTCGGCGCGGTCGGCGGCCTGCTCCCAGGTGTCGCCGTCCGGGTTGGCCGACACCGCGAGGTCCTGCGCGCGGCGCATCGCGGTGAGAAAACGTTCGAACCCCGGCCCGGGATCGGCCGGCTTGAATACCGGGAATCCGCCGTGCTGTTCGAAGACCGATGGTTCGTCGCTCACTTGGCGGCCAAGATGTCGCGTCGCACAATGGTCTGCTCACGTCCGGGACCCACACCGATGCACGAAACATGTGCTCCGGCAAGCTCTTCGATCCGCAGCACATAATCTTGCGCCTTGGCAGGCAGATCGGAGAACTCGCGCGCCCCGGAGATGTCCTCCCACCAGCCCGGCAGCTCTTCGTAGATCGGCTCGGCCCGGTGGATGTCGGACTGCGTCATCGGCATCTCGTTGGTGCGCTTGCCGTCGACCTTGTAGCCGACGCACACCGGCACGGTTTCCAGGCTGGACAGCACGTCGAGCTTGGTCAGGAAGTAGTCGGTGATGCCGTTGACCCGGGTCGCGTACCGCGCGATCACGGCGTCGAACCAGCCGCAGCGCCGGGCCCGGCCGGTGGTCACACCGACCTCACCGCCAGTCTTGGCCAGGTAGGCACCGTGCTCGTCGAACAGCTCGGTCGGGAATGGGCCGGACCCGACCCGAGTGGTGTAGGCCTTCAGGATTCCCAGCACCGTGGTGATCCGCGTCGGACCGATCCCGGAACCGACAGCGGCGCCGCCCGCGGTCGGGTTCGACGAGGTGACGAACGGATAGGTGCCGTGGTCGACGTCGAGCAGGGTGCCCTGCGAGCCCTCCAACAGCACGGTTTCGCCGCTTTCCAGGGCTTGGTTGAGCAGCAGGCGGGCATCGGCGATGCGGTGCTTGAAACCCTCGGCCTGAGCTAGCAGGTTCTCCACCACCTCGGCCGGCTCGAGCGCCTTGCGGTTGTAAATCTTGACCAGCACCTGATTTTTGAATTCCAGTGCGCCCTCGATCTTTTCGGCCAGCAACTGCTCATCGAGCACGTCGGCGACCCGGATCCCGATCCGGGCGATCTTGTCCTGGTAGCAGGGGCCGATGCCGCGGCCGGTGGTGCCGATCTTCTTGCTGCCCGCGTAGCGCTCGACCACCTTGTCGATGGCCACGTGATACGGCATCAGCAGATGTGCGTCGGCGGAGATCAGCAGGCCCGAGGTGTCGACGCCGCGATCTTCCAAGCCCGACAGCTCGGTGAGCAGCACACCCGGATCGACCACCACGCCGTTGCCGATGACGTTGGTGACCCCCGGCGTCAGGATGCCCGACGGGATCAGGTGCAGTGCGAAGTTCTCCCCGGTGGGCAGCACGACGGTATGCCCGGCGTTGTTACCCCCCTGGTAGCGAACTACCCACTGCACACGTCCACCGAGCAGATCGGTGGCTTTACCTTTGCCCTCGTCGCCCCATTGGGCGCCGATGAGGACGATTGCCGGCATGGCGTAATCTCCCGCCTTATCTTCCGCACTAATGTGATGCAGCCGGTAGGCCACCTTATCCCAGCACACGCCAGGAACACATTTGTCTGACCGCAAGGAGCAGTTTTGACCACCTCAGACGGGGTTGCGGTGGTCGGCTCGGCGCGCGTTCCCCGGCCGCTCCGCGACCTGCCGAGAGTTGATGTCGACGACCTCGGTACCCACCGCAGACTGGTCGTGACCGGCGGTGAAGCCGAGCTCGCCGCCGTGCTCAGTGCGTTGCTGCGCGCCGATCGGCTCGACGTCGAGGTCGCCACGGTCACCGGCGGATGGTCGGCCCGCCGCGCACTGCGCGCCCCGGCCCGGCGGGTCCCACTGATCCGCGACGAAACGGGAACGGTGCTGGTCAGCGCCGCACAGTGGCGGGGGGTAGACGACGCGGCACTCCAGGGCGAGGCCATCGTCGACGACGTCGTGCTGTTCGACGGAGAGGCGCCAGGCGTCCGGATCGAGCCCACGTCGAACATGCCGGGGCTGCGTGCGAGCGTGTTGACGGACCGCGGCCGGCCGCGCCACTGGGTGTCCGGTCGTGCCGCGCAGCTGGGCAGCCCGGGTGCACAGGTGATCCGCGACGGGGCGCCCGCGCCGCGGACCGTGCGACGCTCGACGTTCTACCGGCACACCGAGGGTTGGCTGCGCGTGGGCTGAGCCCGGCCCGCAGCCGGTAGCGTCGAACCGTGAACATCCGCCCGCTGCATCAGTCGGTACGGCCGAGCCCGGTGTTCCTGGCCGTCGTCGCGCTCACCGCCGCGGGCGGGGCGGTGGCCTGGTTCGCCGCCGACAACGTCAAGCCGCTGTCCTACGTCGGCGTCTTCATACTGGTCATCGCGGGCTGGCTGGTCTCGCTGTGCCTGCATGAGTTCGGCCACGCCTTCACTGCCTGGCGATTCGGCGACCACGATGTTGCGGTCCGCGGGTATCTGACGCTGAACCCGTTCAAGTACTCCCATCCGCTGCTGTCTCTGGGTTTTCCGGTGCTGGTCATCGCGCTCGGCGGGATCGGGCTGCCCGGCGGGGCGGTGTATGTCCGCACCTCCTGGATGACAGCCCGGCAGAAAACCCTGGTCAGCCTGGCTGGTCCGGCGGCCAACCTGGTGCTGGCAGTCCTACTGCTCGGCATCACGCGGATCTTCTTCGATCCGGCCCACAGCGTGTTCTGGTCCGGGCTGGCCTTCCTCGGATTCCTGCAGGTCACCGCACTTGTGCTGAATCTGCTACCTGTTCCCGGGCTGGACGGTTACGGCGCACTGGAGCCGCATTTGAGCCCCGACACCCAGCGGGCACTGGAACCAGCCAAGCAGTGGGGCCTATTCATCCTGCTGATCCTGCTGTTCACACCCACGCTCAACCGCTGGTTCTTCTCGGTGGTGTTCTGGTTCGTCGACCTGTCCGGCGTGCCCGGCCAATTGGTGAGGATCGGCAGCCAGCTGACCCGATTCTGGTCCGCCTGGCTCTGAACTTCCCCGCGCGACGAGGTCAGCGCACTTGCCACATATGCGTACTTCCGCATATATTTCGGGCATGGGTGCCGGCCACGATCACAGCCACAGCAGCGATACCCGCGTCAGCAGGATGGTCATCGCCGCGGCGATCCTCAGCGCGTTCTTCGTCCTTGAGCTGGTCACCGCGCTGCTGATCAACTCGATCGCCCTGCTCGCCGACGCCGGCCACATGCTCACCGACCTGGTCGCCATGTTCATGGGCTTGACCGCGGTGTTGCTCGCCAAGCGCGGCAGTACATCCCCGGCCCGCACCTACGGCTGGCACCGGGCGGAGGTCTTCACCGCCGTGGCCAACGCCGCCCTGCTGCTGGGTGTGGCGGTCTTCATCCTGTACGAGGCCTTCGAACGCCTCGGCAACGCGCCCGAAGTCCCCGGCGTACCCATGATCGTGGTGGCGCTCGCCGGCCTGGCCGCCAACGCCGTCGTCGTGATGCTGCTGCGGTCGCAGTCCAAGGACAGTCTGGCCGTCAAGGGCGCCTACATGGAGGTCATGGCCGACACCGTCGGCAGCATCGGCGTGCTGATCGCCGGCATCGTCACCGTCACCACCGGCTGGCCGTACGCCGACGTCGTGGTCGCGGTCCTCGTCGCCCTGTGGGTGTTGCCCCGGGCCATCGCATTGGCCCGCGCCGCGCTGCGGATTCTCAGCGAATCATCCCCGCAGCACATCGACGTGAACGAACTGCGGGCAGCGCTCGAATCTGTGGACGGCGTGACCGGCGTGCACGACCTGCACGTGTGGACGCTGGTTCCCGGCAAGGACATGGTCACCGCGCACCTGACCAGCAGTGCCGACACCGCCCGGGTGCTCGACGACGCCCGAGCGGTACTGAACGCGCGCGGCCTGGCCCACGCCACCGTGCAGGTGGAGCCGCCCGACTCCGCCGACGACTGCTCGTGCGAGGCGAAAGACTAGGGCTCTCAGGCCAGGCCGAGCTCGCCGCGCGCGGACGGATCACAGTCGTCGAGCAGATCGAGGCACCGCTGGAACTCGTCGGTCTCTCCGATGTCGTCGGCAGCCTGCGCCAGCGCAGCCACACACCGGAGGAATCCCTGGTTCGGCTCGTGGGCGAACGGCACCGGCCCGAAACCCTTCCAGCCGTTGCGCCGCAACTGATCCAGCCCGCGGTGATAACCGGTGCGCGCATACGCATACGCGGTGACGGCCTTGTCATCGGCGAGCGCCTTCTCGGCCAGCACAGCCCATGCGATCGACGCCGACGGGTGGGCGGCGGCCACCACGGCAGCCTTCTCACCCGCAGCCAATTCGTCCTCGGCCTCGGGGTCCCCCGGAAGGAGCACCGGATCCGGCCCCAACAAATCACCCATCCGTGTCATGGGCCTATTGTGCACCGACCGATAAGCTCCACCGGTACCGACGTACGGGAGGACCGCAACAGGGATGTCGAACCCAACGGAACCTGACGAGGGCCGCACCGAACGGATGCCGGATGTGACCGATCCGGCCACTGAGATCATCGGCTCAGCCGACGAGGTCACCGAGGCCGTGGCGCGCAGCGAAGAGCGACGTTTCACCGCGCCTTCCGGATATGACGAGTCCACCCGGAAGATCGACACGCCTCCCGACCCGGAGACCGAGATCTTCGCGCCACCCGACGACAGCGATACCGTCGCTGCCGAGGTTACGAAAGGCGCCGCCCCGCAGGTCATCCCGCCGCGCGAGGAAGCCGATCAGGCACCGCAGCCTGCCACCCGCCGCAGCTGGGGGTGGGTGGTCGCGGTCGTGCTGGTGATCGCCGCACTGGTGGCGATCGCGGTGCTCGGCACCGTCCTGCTGACCCGCGAATCCTCGCCGGGCGCCTCCCAGGAGGACGACGTGCGCGACACGATCCAGAACTTCGACTCGGCGATCCAACGCGGAGACCTGGCCACCCTCCGGTCGATCACCTGCGGCACCACCAGCGACAACTACGTCAAATACGACCAGAAGGCCTGGGACGAAACTCACGCCCGAGTGGCGGCGGCCAAGCAGTACCCCGTGGTGGCCAGCATCGACCAGGTGATCGTCAACGGCGACCACGCCGAGGCCAACGTCACCAGCTTCATGGCGTTCGCCCCGCAAACCCGCTCGACCCGCAGCTTCGACCTCCAGTTCCGCGACAATCAGTGGAAGATCTGCCAAGCGCCCACCGGTTAACCTGATCGCGTGAAGCTGCGAGGGCCCAAGCTCTGCTGCTGGCGCAATACGACGACCAGCCCGAATTCAGGAAGCTTGCGGATCCCAGGGGTCTCGCCTGGACCGGTTATGTTCGACTCCCGTTGTGGCGAACGGTTTTGACCGATTCCAGCGCATGTACTGCCGCGGCGGCTGCCTGTACGGCGCTGTTGATCGAAATCTCGCCGCGCATACCGGGTGCCGCGACCATATCGCCCACCAGGTACACGCCATCACCGCGATCGATCGCCGGCCGGTCCCGCCACGTCTCACCGGGCAGATCGAGGGCTCCGGTGCGGCCCTGGGCAACTGCAGTGCGCTCGAATGTGGTGCGGCTACGCCAATCCGGCAGAGCAACGTCAGCCAGTCCGGCGAGCCGCCGGTGCGCGTCAGCATGCGATTCCGTGTCCCGCACGGGCATCTGGAGCTGATAGAGAGCTTCGCCGGCCGGTGCGGTGCTGGCGTCTTGCATCGAGTAACTCTCGTGGAACCCGCCCTCGTCGAGGTCGAACACCAGATTCCGATCACCGCGGCGCGGCGTGACGGCGATGTCCAGCAATGCCGCGTGCCCGCTGCGCCAGCACAGCGTGTCATCGCGCAGCAACGTGCGTGCGGCCGCCAGCTCGGTAGCCACGATCACCGGGCCATCGGACGGGAGATCGCTGACCCTGGAGCCAGTTTCGATGACGACGCCCAACTCACGGGCTCGTGCTGCCATCCGGTCGATCACGGTCTGCCAGCCGCCACGCACCCAGCGAATCGCTGGCACATTCGGGCCGAGGACACGCTGAAACAGTTCCCACACGAAGGCGGCCGACAAGCCCCCCGTGTTCGCGTCATAGGTCACCACGCTGATGGCGTTAGCCATCCTCGACGCCGACACCTCACCCCAATGATCCGACGCCCAACTGTGAAAGTCCTGGTCGACAGGGGCTTTCAGCCACCTGCGGGTCTGCGCGCCCAACATCCGCAGCGGAGGCAGGGGGCGGATGCGCCCGTCGACCCGGAACTGCAGCAAACGTACCGCGTCGCGAGCACCCGGCCAGCCCAACCCGCTGACGAATCCGCGCTTCTTCAGCCACGCGTAGTGCGGGCCGTCGGCGTAGAAGACATGTGCACCTTCGTGGGCAACGTATGGCGCCGGCGTAGCTCGGCCACGCCCACCGACGGTGGTGTGCGCCTCGTACAGGCGCACCGGAGCACCGGATTCGGCCGCGGCGATGGCGGCGGTCAACCCGGCCAACCCGCCTCCGATGACGGTGAGATTGGTGTTATTCATGGTGTTTGCCTCCCAGATGCTGTGATCGCCTTGACGTTAGTGCCGGGCTGAGCCCCGGAAGGGCGCCACATTTACGGCGATTTCGGGTACCAGTTCGGGGCCCGAGGTGCACTCGACTCGCGTTGATGACAGTCGAAGATCCCCGATTTTGTGGGTTTCAGATCACGGCAAACGTAGGCAACGTGCGCCAGCGGGTGTGCGCGTCGGTCGCCGCGTGGAGGTGGGCAGTGGCTCCGCTGCCGCCCAGCTGGCTAGGCACCGGTGACGCTGCGCCCGGCGCTGTGCAGGTCGTTGCAGGCCTCGACGACGCGCTCGGCCATCGACGCCTCGCCCTTCTTGAGGTAGCTGCGCGGGTCGTAGACCTTCTTGTTGCCCACCTCGCCGTCGACTTTGAGTACGCCGTCGTAATTGGTGAACATGTGCGCGGCCAGCGGGCGGGTAAAGGCGTACTGGGTGTCGGTGTCGACGTTCATCTTCACCACGCCGTACTTGAGAGCATCTTCGATCTCGGACTTCAGCGAACCCGACCCGCCGTGGAAGACGAAATCGAAAGGCTTTGCATCGCTGGGCAATCCGAGTTTGGCCGCGGCGACCCGCTGCCCCTCGGCCAACACCTCGGGCTTGAGCACCACGTTGCCCGGCTTGTAGACGCCGTGCACGTTGCCGAATGTCGCAGCCAGCAGGTAGGCACCCTGCTCACCGGCGCCCAACGCGTCGATGGTCTTCTCGAAATCCTCCGACGAGGTGTAGAGCTTCTCGTTGATCTCGGCCTCGACCCCATCCTCCTCACCGCCGACCACGCCGATCTCGACCTCGAGAACGATCTTGGCTGCTGCCGCCAGCTTCAGTAGCTCCTGTGCAATGGTCAGGTTCTCGTCGATCGGGACAGCCGAACCGTCCCACATGTGCGACTGGAACAGCGGGTTGCGGCCCGCGGCAACCCGCTCGGCCGAGATGGCCAGCAGCGGCCGTACATAGGTGTCCAGCTTGTCCTTCGGGCAGTGGTCGGTGTGCAGGGCCACCGTGATCGGGTACCTCTCGGCAATCACATGGGCGAACTCGGCCAACGCGACCGCTCCGGTCACCATGTCCTTGACGCCGAGCCCGGAGCCGAACTCGGCCCCGCCGGTGGAGAACTGGATGATGCCGTCGCTGCCTGCATCGGCAAAGCCCTTGATGGCGGCGTTGATCGTCTCCGACGATGTGCAGTTGATGGCCGGGAACGCGAAGGAATGCTCCTTGGCCCGGCCCAGCATCTCGGCATAGACCTCAGGCGTGGCGATCGGCATGGCTTGTCCTTCCATCTGGACGCGAGTTATCGCAGGTGAAGACCGCTGGTGGGGCCCAGGTACCCTTGGGAGTCGTGATCGACACCGCCCTCCCTGAGGCTACGACCAATCTGGCGCTCATGCCGGATTTCATGGATCCGCTGCACCTCATCGGATCCTTCGGCACCTGGGCCCTGGTGGGCATCCTGGTGGTCGTCTTCGTCGAGTCCGGGGTGCTGTTCCCGGTACTGCCCGGCGACTCGCTGCTGTTCGTCGCGGGCATGCTCGCCGCGGGCACGGCCGCCCAGGGGACGGCGGTGGACGCCAACTTCGCCCTCTGGCAGTTGCTGGTGTTCATCCCGGTGGCGGCGATCCTCGGCGGCCAGGTCGGCTACCTCATCGGTCGGTTCATCGGCGTCGAGATGTTCAAACCCGACGCCCGGGTGCTGAAGCAGAAATACCTCGACGAGGCCCACACGTTCTTCGAGCAGCGCGGGCCGTTTGCGATCGTGATCGCCCGTTTCGTGCCGATCGTGCGCACCTTGGCGCCCATCGTCGCCGGCGCGGCGAAGATGCGCTACTCGGTGTTCACCACGTTCAACGTGCTGGGGGCGATCGTGTGGGGCGTCGGCCTCGTAATGCTCGGCTACTCGCTGGGCCAGTTCGAGATCATCCAGAAACTGCTCGAACCGATCTTCATCCTGATCGTCGTGGCCTCGGTGGCGCCGATGTTCATCGAATGGCTCAAGCGCCGCCGGGCCGCGAAGAAGGCCGCCGCCCCTCAGGCCTAGCCGAGGCTCAGCGCGGCTGCGAGCTCACGTAGCGCCGGCCGGGGGTCAGCCGTCGGGCTCTCCCCCAATGCCTGCACGACGACGTGATCAGCGCCGGCATCGAGGTGCGCGGTGATCGTCGCGGCCGCCTGCTCGGCTGAACCCATCCCGACCAGGCCGCGGGCCAGCCGATCCGATCCGCCGCGCACCAGGTCGGATTCGTCGAAACCCTGTCGCAGCCATGAGTTCCGGTAGTTCGGCAGCCCGCTGTAGACCTCGAGGTGCTTGTGCGCCCGCGCCAGCTGGTCGGCGTCGTCACCGCCGATGGCCACTGCCTGCTCGGACACCACCCAGCGATCCTGTCCCAGGATCTCGCGCGTCGTCGCGGTGTGCTCGGGCGTGACCAAATAGGGGTGGGCGCCGTCGGCGTGCGTGCCCGACAGCTCGATCATCTTCGGGCCGAGAGCTGCCAGCAGTCGGGGCGGACGCCCGACGCCCGGTTCGATCTGCTCGGGCACCGCGGCCATCCGCTCGAGATAGGTGCGCATCGTGGCCAGCGGCTTGGCATACGTTCCGCCGAGGCCGTGTTCCACCAGAGGCCCGTGGCTGACGCCCAGGCCGAGCACGAACCGTCCCGGATACAGCGCGGTCAAAGTCCGCGCTCCGGATTCTGCGGCCGAGGGCACCCGGACGTGAATGTTGGCGATACCCGTGCCGACGACGAGACGCTCCGTGGCGGCCAGGAACGCCGCCGACTGGGTCAGGGCCTCCTTGCCGACCACCTCCGGCAGGAACAGCGAGCCGAATCCGAGGGACTCGATCTCCCGCGCCACCTCCTGCGCGTCCGGCATGGACCAGGTGTCGCTGGCCCACCACACACCGATTCGGCTGGGAAAATCGATCTTGGCTCGTGTCACTGACCACTCCTCAATTCACTCGGTTCGTTGTGCTCGTGATGTATGCGTCCACCGGTCTCGGTGAGCGGCTTGCCGGTGCCGCCCCACCGTTGGGCGATGATTTCCGCGGCGATGGACACCGCGGTTTCCTCCGGTGTCCTGGCGCCCAGATCCAAGCCGATGGGGCTGGACAACCTTGCGAGTTCACCCTCGGTCAGACCGGCCTCCCTCAGCCGGGCCAGCCGGTCGTCGTGTGTGCGCCGCGACCCCATCGCACCGATGTAGCCGATCGCCGGCAGCCGCAACGCCACCTCAAGCAACGGCACGTCGAACTTCGGATCGTGGGTGAGCAGGCAGATGACGGTACGGCCGTCGACGGCTCCCGCGCCGGCTTGCGCGGCCAGGTACCGGTTGGGCCAGTCGACGACGACTTCGTCGGCGGTCGGGAACCGGGCAGCAGTGGCAAAAACGGGACGTGCGTCGCACACCGTGACCCGGTAACCGAGCAATGACCCCTGCCGGGCCACGGCGGCCGCGAAGTCGATCGCACCGAACACCAGCATCCGGGGCCGCGGTGCGAAACTCGCGACGAACACCTCCATGCCCTCACCGCGGCGCTCCCCGTCGGGGCCCAACGTCAGCACCCCACTGCGTCCGGTGTCGAGCAGGCCGCAAGCATCGTCGGTGACCGCCCCGTCCGCGCGGGCCGAGCCGAGGGTGCCGGTCACCTCACCGGACCGGATGACCAACCGGCGTCCGAGCCATGTCGGATCGGGATGTGCGATGACGGTCGCGGTAGCGGCGGGTTGATGGGCCTCGATGTCGCCGACGAGCGCCTCCAGTTCCGGGAACGTGCGCCGGGACACGGGCTCGACATACACGTCGAGCACACCGCCACAGGTCAGACCCACGGCGAAGGCATCGTCGTCGCTGACCCCGTAACGCTGCAGCACCGGCGTGCCGGCGGCGACCACCTCGGCGGCCAGTTCGTATACGGCACCTTCGACACAGCCGCCCGACACCGAACCGGTCACTGTGCCGTCGGGGGCCACCACCATCGCTGCCCCGGCCGGTCGCGGCGCGGAACGGAACGTGCGCACCACCGTCGCCATGCCCGCGGTGCCGCCGGCGCGCCAGACGGCCAGCAGCTCGGCGAGCACATCTCTCACGATGCCTAACCTAGCCCCCGCTGAGCGTCCGCTCAGTACGGGGCCGTCGCCGCCGTCACTCGGCCAGGGTGTGTGCGGCTTCCATCAACATCCAGCCCGAAACCTGAACCGACAGGTCACGTTCGGGGATCGCCGATGCGCTCACCGCACCGTCGACGAACTGCGCTTGCTGGCCTCCGGCACCGGGCACCTCGGCGGTCCGGTCCCAGAACGCCGCGAACAGCGGCAATCCGTCCACGGTCTGGCGGTTGTCCCAGGCCGCCTGCGCGGACTTGAGCACAAGCGAGCGCGCCGTCTCACGCGCGGCCTGGTCATCGGCCGTGTCCCCCGGCAAGGTGTTCGCCACCAGCGCCAGGTACCGCGCCGTGATGCCGTTGAACAACCCACCGTCACCACCGCCGGCGCCTTTGATCACACCGTCGGTGGACATCTCCTTGTCGACCGCGGCCACCAGACGGCGTACCCGCTCGGCGTGGCGGGTGTCGTCGGTACGGACCGCCAGTTCAACCTCCAACCCGAGAACCACGCCCTGGCAGTAGGTGTACTGCGCCCGCACCATCGAGCCGGCCTTGATGCCGTCGAACACCAGGTGGGTTTCGGGGTCGATCAGGGTGTCATCGATCCAGTCGGCCATCTGCTGGGCTCGGCGCAGCCGGTCGTCGTACCGGGCCAGGAAAATGCCGGCCGGGCCGTTGGCCGGGGCATTGAAGAACTGGTCTTGTTTGCGCCACGGAATCCCGCCGCCGTCCTCGGGCACCCAGGCATCGACGAACTGTGCACACAATTTCTTGAGCGCGCGAGATTTCTCGACTCCGACCAGTCGCCCGGCCCGTTCGAGCGCCAGCGCCAACCAGGCCATGTCGTCGTAATAGCTGTTGGTCCACGACAGGTTGTTGCGCAACCAGTGCCCACGGATCTGGCGCTCGATTCGGGTTTGGCGCTCCGGCTGGGGATCGCGCACCTGCGCGTCGACCAGAGTGTCCAAAAGGTGCGCCTGCCACCAGTAATGCCAGGTTCCGAACTTGCGGTACTTGCCGGTCGATGGCCAGGCCACCACCCCGAGTTGAGTGCCCGGCAGGCCCCAGAGCTTCTTCAGGTGCCGTTGGTTGATAGCAGCTTCGGCGCTGGCCGCACGGTTAGCCCATAGCTGATCCATGCTCCCGATCCTGCCTTACCAGGCCTTCGAATTGGCGGCATGGCGAAGTGATGTCCGGGTGCCGGTCCAAAAGCGCGCCGTTGCCACCCGCCCCGCGCCATAGAGCCGAAGTCAGATTTTCGCTTGATTGATAGCCACCGTCTATACATTGGGGGCCATGGAGCTGCGCCACCTCCGCTATCTGCTCGCGGTCGCCGACCACGGCAACTTCACCCGGGCGGCCGAGGCCCTGCACGTATCGCAACCGACACTGTCGCAGCAGATCAGACAGCTCGAACGCGAGGTCGGCGCACCACTGCTGGACCGCTCCGGGCGCACCGTCCGCCTCACCGACGCCGGTGCGGCATACGCCGGGCACGCCCGACTGGCCATGCAGGGTCTCGATGCCGCCGCACGGGCCGTCCACGATGTCCAGGATCTGAGTCGCGGACACCTGCGGATAGCGATGACGCCGACCATCACCGCCTATCTGATCGGTCCGCTGGTGCGCGAGTTCCACGCTCACCACCCCGGTGTCAGTCTGGCGGTCATCGAGACCACTCAAGACCTGATCGAAGCCGACCTGCTCGCCGACCGCATCGACCTGGGCATCGCGTTCGCCGGCCGGCACGCCGCCGGGGTCACCGCGTCGGCCCTGTTCTCCGAGACGCTCAGCCACTGGCACTGCTGAGCCGAGATTTCGCAACCCGCGGCTACATCGACGATTATTTCGCCGCCCACGAGGTCACGCCCCACATCGCGATTGAGGCGAATTCCATCAGCGCTCTGCTCGAGTTCGTCCGCCTCGGATCACTGGCGACAGTGCTTCCCGACGCGATCACCCGGGTTCACGCCGATCTGCATCCGATGCTGCCGGCTCCGCCGCTGCCATCACGCGAGGTCGTGCTTCTGCACCGGGCGGCCGGATATCAGACCGCCGCCGCGCGAGCCTTCATGACGACAGCCAAGCGCCATTCCTCAGCCTTCGAAAATCGATAGGCACTGACTATGACTTTGATGGCAACTAAGTATTGGACGCTATAGCCCCAGCGGGGCAGGGTGGTTGTCATATCCCCGGTCGAGCGAACCGATACGGCCAACCCCCACGCAAAGGACCCCGAATGGTGCACGCCCAATTTGACCCGACTGCCCGCCAGGCCCTCGCCGCCGCGGCGGTAGAGGCCAAGACCCGCAAGGATCTCACCTGGCAGCAGATCGCCGACGCGGCCGAGCTTTCGCCGGCGTTCGTGACGGCTGCCGTGCTGGGCCAGCACGCGCTACCCGCGCAGTCGGCCGTGGCAGTCGCCGCGCTGCTCGGCCTCGACGACGACGATGCGCTGCTGCTCCAGACCGTCCCGACCCGCGGTTCGATCCCCGGCGGAGTCCCCACCGACCCCACCATCTACCGCTTCTACGAGATGCTGCAGGTCTACGGCACCACGCTCAAAGCCTTGATCCACGAGCAGTTCGGAGACGGCATCATCAGCGCGATCAACTTCAAACTCGATGTGCGCAAGGTCGCCGACCCAGAAGGCGGAGAGCGTGCCGTCATCACACTCGACGGCAAATACCTTCCGACGAAGCCTTTTTGATCACCAGGCCTGCGAGAAATCTGCGTGACGAGTGATCCACGCGTGCATCGCTATTCCCGCCGCGACTCCGGCATTGATACTGCGGGTCGAGCCGAACTGCGCGATGGAAACCGTGACGGCCGCCCCGGCCTGGGCCTCCGGCGTGATGCCCGGGCCTTCCTGGCCGAAGATCATCAGGCAGTCGCGAGGTAGCTCGGTCTGTTCGAGCCGCACGGCGCCGGGCACGTTGTCCACCGCGACCACGGTCAAGCCGGCGTCAGCGGCGAAGGACAGAAGTTCGGCGGTGGTGTCGTGATGGTACAGCCGTTGGTAGCGGTCGGTCACCATCGCGCCCCGCCGGTTCCACCGGCGCCGCCCGACGATGTGCACGGTGTCGACGGCGAAGGCGTTCGCGGCACGTACCACCGCACCGATGTTGGCATCGTTGCCGAAATTCTCGATCGCGATGTGCAGCGGATGCCGCCGGCGATCGATATCGGCGATGATCGCCTCCCTGGTCCAATACCGGTAGGCGTCAACGACATTGCGGGTGTCCCCGGCGCTCAGCAGCTCGGCGTCATACCGTGCGGCGTCGTCTCCGTCGGGCAACGGCCCCTCCCACGGTCCCACTCCCGGGGACTGTCCCCACTCGGTGGGGCCGACGGCCTCAGCCACCGGTGGTCCACAGGGCAGCGTGGGTGCCGATCACCGAAACCGAGGCATACAACAGGGCAGCGGTCATCTCTCCCTGCGTACACAGC
This sequence comes from Mycobacterium sp. DBP42, assembly GCF_005924235.1. Classification (NCBI taxonomy): domain Bacteria; kingdom Bacillati; phylum Actinomycetota; class Actinomycetes; order Mycobacteriales; family Mycobacteriaceae; genus Mycobacterium; species Mycobacterium sp. DBP42. The sequence continues at coordinate 6,436 of NZ_VCMY01000066.1, read as the reverse complement.
GAGGCCCGAACGTTGACGGCGTCACGTGAGGCCTCCGGCAGGATCAGCACCGACGAGCCGTATGCCGAGCAGGCGCGGCTGAGTCCGGGCGGCGGCAGCGACGGGCCGGCCACCACCATCAGCGGACCGCCGCGCTCCGCCGCATCGTCTGCGTAACGCTTTGCCGCACCGTCGATCTGGAGACCAAGAAGCATGTACCCCTTGCCGTTGAAGGCGGTGGGGTCGCCCATCGCCGCCGGGGCGAGTTGCCCTCCATCGGCACTGAACGCGTCGACGCTGGTGGACCTCATGGTGACGCCCGCATCGTTGACGTTCGTGGGCAGCACCCCCACCGGGAAAGCGGCCGGGTAGGCGATGGTGGTGCCGGCAATGCGCTCACGCGGCGAGTACACATACACCCCGCGAACCTGACTCTGGTCCCGCTGCGGTCCCAAACATACTGTGCCGCTGAGCTTGTCAGGCGCGGGCGCAGACAGCGGCCGCAGCCCCAAGTCGGCGATGCCGTCACAGCCGTGCAGCGCATCGGCCTCGATCGGATGCGCCAGCGCGCCGTACAGGCCGAACCGGATGTCCTCGGGTTTGGCATGGGTGTCGCCCGAGGCAGAGCCCTCGACGTCGACCAGCACACGTTCGGAGTCGAACCGCAGATCCGACAGCTTCAGATGCCAGCCGAGAATGTCCAGCGAATCACCGAACACAGCTGTCGACGCTTCATATGTGCGCGCCGGTTGATCGGATGTGCAGCCCGCGGTGACGGCGAGAAATACCGCCATCACCGCGGCGATCAGCGCACGCACTGCTACAGCACCCAAGTTCTGTTGCGCCCGCTAGCGCTGGTAGTGCGGGGCGTGACGCCCGTTGCGTGCCGGTGGCGGAGTCCGACGAATCGCGTCCGGACGGCCGGGCTCCTGGCGCGGCTGCGTGTAGCGGCTGATGTCACCACGTCCGGGGGCCGCGTCGGCCCGGCCCGGAGGTAGCTCCCGACGCCCGGCCGGGGTCGGGGCCAACGGACGGCTGGGCGAACCCGCGCGACGCGCCAGCGCAGCTTGGCTGCCCTGACCCGACTGCGGCGCCACACCGTTCTGCGGAAGCGGCGGCAGCACTCGGAGCAGATCGTTGAACTGGCGCACGGTACGCAGCCCCTCGTCCCATTGGGCGCGGGTGCTCGTGACCGGCATGCTGACGAGCGTCCAGTTCTGCTCGTTCCACATGATCTCGGCGCAGTCGGGCGCGGTGTGGGCGAACGTGACCATCCGGCGGTCGCAGGCGCGGCGAGCGGCGTCGAGGTTGGTGGAGTACACCATCCGCGGGCCGATCGCGCCGAGCAGCCAGATATCGCTCTCGCGGGGCTCCTTGATGCCCTTCAATCGCAGATCGACGACGACGTTCGTGCCGACCTTGCGGTGCAGCGCGATCACTGTCGCCACCTCTTCGATGTCGAAGATGAACACCGCCTCGCCACGGATCTGGCCGAGTACGACGTTCTTGGCCGTGACGTCACCGACGGTCGACATCACCCCGCGCTTCCAGCGCTTGAGGATCTCGTTCGACTCGTGCTCGTAATCGAAGCCATGCGACTTCGCCCACGACTTGCGGCGCCGTCCCAACCCACGTCGACGGTCGATGTCGACGTACAGCAGCACCGCCGCACCCACGAAACAGAGTGCGGACAGCGTGAACCAGAGCGGGACCATCGGGCATAGCCTACTTGTTGACCGCCGGAATGCCCCAGCCTTGTGAGGTCACAACCCGATCACTGGTGATCAGAGCGCCGTGACCGAGGTGCTTCGAGGTACGTGACGATCGCATTCGTGAGTCCGCGCCGGGCCACGTCGAGGTCGGTATACGTACCGAGTTGCCGCTCGGAGGTGATGCCGCGCATCGCCCCGGGGATGAAGGAGGCAACCTCACGGACCCGCTCGGGGTCGACGTCAAGGTCGGCGAAGGCTTGCTGGCAGGTTTGCAGCCAGCTCTGCCCCCATGACGACAGCTCGGCCGCGGTCTTCGGATAGAGCCGTTCGAGCTCGGCATGGTCCCGCGGCAGCGCCGCACGCAGGTTCTCGATCGCCCGGGAGTCGCTGGCGGTCAATCCGTCGTAAAGCAGGTCGATGATGCCTGCGACGCGCTGACGCAACGGCGCAGTGTTGTCGTGGTGGCTCAGCATGCCGGCGCGGCGCTCGGCGGTGCGTTGCAGGACGGCGGCCCAGAACCCATCGATGTCACCGAACTGGTATTTCACGGCGCCCCAGGTCGCGCCTATGTCCTTGGCGATCCGGTTGGCCGAGACCGCACCCGGGTCGCCGGTGGCCAGGGCCTTGCGCGCGGCCTCCAGCATGCTCTCCCGGGTGGCTTCCCCGCGCCGGTTGGTGCGGCGCGCAACGACGTCGGCGTCGGTCATCTTCGACAGGCTACCCCGTTTTCACAGAACCCTCTTCCAAACTTTCACAGAACCTCCTACCATTCGCGTCATGGCCAAACCTCCGTTGTCGATGAAGCCGACAGGTTGGTTCCAAGTCGCCTGGTCGGACCAAGTCGACGCCGGGGCCGTGCACGCCATGAAGTACTTCGGCGAGGAGATGGTCGCCTGGCGCTCGGAATCCGGGCAGGTGACTGTCATGAACGCCTTCTGCGAACACCTCGGCGCTCACCTGGGGTTCGGCGGCCACGTGGTCGGCGAGGTCATCCAATGCCCGTTCCACGGCTGGCAATGGAACGCCGAGGGCCGCAACGTCTGCATCCCATACCAGGACCGGCCCAACCGCGGACGCCGCATGCGCACCTACCCGGTGGTGGAGCGCAACGAGGCCATCTACATCTGGCACGACACCGAAGGGCGGGAGCCGTTCTTCGACGCCCCGGACGTGTTCGCGTCGTTCGCCGACGGCAGCAGCGCCGCCGACTACTACCCCCAGCAGCGGCTGTTCCGTGAAGGACTCGAGCTGCATCCGCAGTACGTCCTGGAGAACGGCGTCGACTTCGCGCACTTCAAGTTCGTGCACCAGACCCCGATCGTGCCCGTGTTCACCCGCCACGACTTCGCCGCACCCATCTCCTACGTCGACTTCACCATCACCTTCGAGGGCGACGATCAACAGTCGATCGACGATGTGAGCAGCGGCGTCGAGGCGATCAACGGCGGTCTGGGCATCGCCGTGACCAAGAGCTGGGGCATGATCGACAACCGCGCCATCTCAGCGGTCACCCCCGTCGACGAGTCCACCTCCGACGTTCGGTTCATGGTCTACATCGGCCGAACCCCCGGCAAGGACAGCCCTCGTGCCGCCCAGCGGGCAGAAGAATTCGGTGATGAGGTGATCCGCCAGTTCACCCAGGACATCCACATCTGGTCGCACCAGCGCTATTCCGATCCCCCGGCGCTGGCGACCGCCGAGTACGAGGGCTTCACCGCAATCCGCAAGTGGGCCATGCAGTTCTATCCGGACGGTCTCGGCGGTAGTGCCGCGGACCTGGCACGAGAGGCAGACACCGTATGACCGAAAAGATCCGTGTATTCCAGGTGGCCACCGGCAACGTCGGCACCGAGATGATCAAGCGCATCGGCAAGCGCCCCGACCTGGAGCTCATCGGATTGCATTGCTACACAGCGGAAAAGGTGGGTCGCGACGCCGGTGAGATCGCCGGGATCGATCCGATCGGAGTGACCGCGACGGGCTCTGTCGACGAGATCATCGCGGCGCGTCCCGACGTCCTGACCTTTCACGGCGTATTCCCTGACGAGGACCTCTACGTGAAAGTGCTTGAGGCCGGTATCAATATCGTCACCACCGCCGACTGGATCACCGGCTGGCACCGCGACACCAACCATCCCCACCCGTCCGGCAAGCCGGTGTCACAACTGCTGGCCGAGGCATGCGAGAAAGGTGGGTCGACGTTCTACGGCACCGGCATGAACCCCGGCGTCAACCAGATCCTGGGCGTGGTGTGTTCGGCCGATGTCGCCGAGATCGAGAACGTCACCACCATCGAATCCGTCGACGTCTCATGCCATCACAGCAAGGACACCTGGATCGAGGTCGGCTACGGCATGCCTGTCGACGATCCGTCGATCCCGTCGAAGTTGGAGAAGTACACCCGGGTGTTCGCCGACAGCGTCCTGATGATGGCCGACTGCTTCGGGTTGGAGCTCGACGAGGTCAAGTTCAGCTATGAGCTCGGTGCCTGCACCAAAGACGTCGACCTGGGTTGGTACACGCTGCCCAAGGGATCGTTGGGCGGCAACTACATCAAGTACCAGGGCCTGGTCGACGGTGTGCCACGCGTCGAGACCCACCTGGAATGGCAGATGACCCCGCACACCGATCCCAGCTGGGATATCAAGGGCTGCTACATCACTCAGATCAAGGGCGATCCGTGCGTCTACAACAAGCACATGATCTTCCCGAAACCCGGCGTGGATCTGTCCGACCCGGACTCGTTCGCCTCGATCGGCATGACGGTGACCGGGCTGCCCGCCCTCAACGCCATCGCCTCGGTGATCAAGGCCCCGCCGGGGCTGCTGACGAGCGCCGACGTGCCGCTGCGCGGCTTCGCTGGCCGGTTCGCTCTTTAGCGCGAACCCTGGCTGCGACGAGGCAGTTGCAGGCCTCCGAATGATCTGCAGGCGCCCGTCAGCGTGAGCCTCGCAGTTCTTTGGCGCCGGCCACCAGGAATTCGGAGCACCATTCGGAACCTACCTTGTTCGCCCAAGACGGGAGCTTCTCGGGATGGTCGTCGAAGGTGAGTGCCAGCTGCACTAACGGACCCACAACGTCCCCGAAAAGGCGGGCGAACGCCGCCTCGGTGTTCGGCCCTGTGCCGTCAGTCCAGGTTTTCAGCGCGGTCGCGATAGGCTGTGTGCGATCTGAGGCAAGATATTGTCCGACGGCAAATACCGCCACTGACCGGTTACTGATACCGGCCTTGTTCAGCGCTACCTGCCAATCCTCCGATAGACGGCATTTGTCATAGTCTTCAAGGTCGACGCTGGGTGTTGCGACGCGCCGGTAATCCGAACGGAGCTGCTCGAGGAAATAATGTGCTGTTCTCGTCGCACTCGCCCGCCTGCTTGACGTATGCGGGGGTAACAAAGGCAAAGAGAACCGGTTGAGTCGATCGAGTTGCTCGTCGTACATCGCTGCAACCATCGACGCGATCGGCAGCATGACCCACGACCAAGCCGCCGAGCCCGGGTCCGTGCTCGGCTCGCAAGTTTTTCCGGCCTGTAGCCGGAGCACTTGGGCGTCCAGTGCGCTGTCAGCTGCCATCGGTGATTCCGATGATAGTCGCCAGGGCGTCGGCCAGCACGGGTAGACGGGCCATCAAAAGGTCCTGCTGCTGGTCATCGCCCTGTTCGTTCTTATTTGTTAACGCATCTGTGACCACTCGTAGCACCAGGACCCGCCACCCTAATCTCAAGGTGTCGAGCGCCGACGCGAGCCCGTACGTCTCCATGTCGATCAGAACGGGATCTGGCAAGTAGGTCGCGCAGTGTGCCAGCGCCTCACCGTACGTCCATTCCTCCTCCTCGAAAAACGGCGTCCCAGTGTGGTCCCGGTTGGCCGGCGGTGGCGCATTGGGCGCGGGTGGAACCGTGATCACCTTGTCGGTGGCAAGCACGTAAGCATCGGGGATTGTCAGCAATCTCAGGCGGCCGGGCGCGGTCGCTGACCCAGACGGTAGCGCGATAGAGCCAAGCGGCGCCTGCACAGAATCCGCAGTGTGCACGATCCACTTGTTCTTGAGCTTGACAACTTCACGGACAGAAGCGACGTCCTCGATTTGATCGCCGTCTGAATCATTGACCGGAGCACCGTCCGCCGTAGCAGCCGTGTCCATCGCGTTGGAGGTCGACGGGACCGTCTCGTTCGTAGAGGAGTCTAACGGGTCCTCGCCTGTTGCTGGCCTGACGCTTCCCAGCGACAGGTACGAAACGCGGGAAACTCGGTAAACCTGCCCGACGTGTGAGCCGTTCAGCGCGCCGCAGCAGCCGTAGAAGACGTAGTAGTCAGCCTCGGAGTGATCTATCGCCTCCCTTACGAGTTCCCTCGCCGCAGTGACGTTGCCTTGCACATTCAGATGTCTGTGCCGAACCCGGGCAACTCGGCCGTCCTGCAGCGTGGTCATGACTTCCAGCCGTCCGTAGACCGCATCCCACCGTGGGGCATCGGGTGGGCCTTCGGTGAGCCGTTCAAGGAGAGTTCGAACGGCTCGGTCCTCTGTGGCAGTGAAAGTGAATATCGCCACGTCGATGTCTGCCACGCCGTACATCATAAGTACCCGCCAGTGCCGAAACTCTGGATTCGCACGTAGCGCGAGCAATAGCTCCTATGTCAAGCCGCCACTGATTGTGGCGGCTTGACCGGGTTTTGGTGGTCGTTGCGGGGCGCGTCTTGGTGTAGTGCTTGGTAGACCCGGCGGGCGATGCGGCGTTTGACGC
>NZ_VCMY01000065.1:0-23295 GCF_005924235.1 Mycobacterium sp. DBP42 | reverse complement strand
GCCGAGGGCGCGTCGTCGGAGGCCGTCTCGTCCGCCGTCATGCCCTCGGCGGGCGCCAGGTTCCCCGACAGCTCCTCGTCGAGGATCTCGTTCTCCCCGGTGTCGAACAGCGGGGTGAAGTCGGCGGTGGAGGTGTCGACGTTGTCAGCCATGGGATGCCACCTGGATGACTGTCAGGGCACCGAACCAGCCGGGCGCGACGGCCAGCACACACGCGCCGAGCGTGGTGACCCACCGCCGTCCTGACACCAGGACCATCAGTATCCCGAGGACACCGGGTACGCCGAGGACGAGGGCGATCACCGCATCGGGCCGGACGGTGGCCGTGACCAGCAGGGTTGTGGCGATACCCGCCAACAGCCCGACCGCTACGCCGACCAACATGGCGCTGGTCAGCAGCCACGGCCGTGGCAGCGGAATCACTCTTCGACGATAACGCCGGGACCCCGTCCTACAGCGGTACCGGCGCGGCGCGCCCCGGCCGATATCGATTCGCAGCCATCCGTGGCCAGACCGGCTCCGAATGGTCTATGAGGGTCGCGGCCGCGATCTGCTCTCGACCGACGAACCAGCAGAAAGGCGCCTCTGTGCCGAAATCCCTGACTCCGCACTTCGCTGACGTGCAAGCCCACTACGACCTTTCGGACGATTTCTTCCGACTGTTTCTCGATCCGACGCAGACCTATAGCTGCGCGTACTTCGAACGTGACGGCATGACATTGGAGCAAGCCCAGATCGCCAAGATCGACCTGGCACTCGGCAAGTTGGGGCTGGAGCCGGGAATGACCTTGCTCGACGTCGGCTGCGGCTGGGGCGCGACCATGCGCCGCGCCATCGAGCGCTACGACGTCCACGTCATTGGCCTGACGCTGTCGAAGAACCAGGCCGCGCACGTCACGCAGATGTTCGACGACATGGACACCGACCGCAGCAGGCGGGTCCTGATGCAGGGTTGGGAGCAGTTCGACGAGCCTGTCGACCGGATCGTCTCGATCGGCGCCTTCGAGCACTTCGGTCGTGACCGCTATCCAGCCTTCTTCGACAAGGCGTATCAGGCGCTGCCCTCCGATGGGGTGATGTTGCTGCACACCATCTGCGGAATCGATCCCCGCAAGGCTCATGAAATGGGAGTTCCGGTCACCTTCGAGCTGGCCCGGTTCATCAAGTTCATTCTCACCGAGATCTTTCCGGGCGGGCAGTTGCCGTCGATTCCTATGGTCGAGGAGCACGCCACCGCCGCGGAGTTCGCGGTCACTCGTCGGCAATCGCTGCAGCCGCACTACGCGACGACCCTCGACATCTGGGCTGCCAACCTGGAGGCCAACCGTGAGCAGGCCGTCGCGACCCAGTCCGAAGAGGTCTACGAGCGCTACATGAAGTATCTGACCGGTTGCGCGAAGCTGTTCCGGCGGCGCCAGACCGACGTCGTCCAGTTCACCCTGGAGAAGTAGGCAGAGTCCGTCCCGGCACCGGGCAGGCGTCGGCGGCTTCGTCGACGAGGTGGCTGCCGGTATCGGGCGGGCGGACACCGCCGCTGTACTGGGTGCCCGTTACCGGGGATTGATCGGCCAGCAGCGCGTTCTCGGCGTCGGTGAAGGCCCGGCCACGGGACAGGAACCGCATGCCTTCGGGCGCCTCGAGGCTGAAGCCACCGCCGCGGCCGGGGACCACGTCGATCACCAGCTGGGTGTGCTTCCACGCCTCGAACTGGGGGCCGGAGATCCACACCGGAACGCCGGTGCCGACATCGAGAACCGCCAGCAGAATGTCGCGGTCACCGACGATGAAATCGCCGTCGGGGTAACACATCGGGGACGACCCGTCGCAGCAGCCGCCGGACTGGTGAAACATCAGTGCGCCGTGGCGCTCCTGGAGCCGCGCCAGCAGGTCGGCGGCGGCCGCGGTGATCAGGGCCCGCGCCGGTGCCTGGGCCATGACGTCCCTCGCTTCTGCTCGACGGTGGTGTTGTCCGGCTCACATTACGCGCGCGGTAACAATGTGGGTGTGGCGAAGGACCCTTACCTGTGGCTTGAGGACATCACCGGCGACGACGCGTTGGCGTGGGTGCGGGCGCACAACGAGCCGACGCTGGACGAGCTGTGCGGTGACCGTTTCGAGGCGATCCGCTCCGAGGTGCTGGAGATTCTCGACACCGATGCGCGTATCCCGTATCCGAGCCGGCGCGGCGAGCATCTCTACAACTTCTGGCGCGACGAGGCACATCCGCGCGGCCTGTGGCGGCGCACCACGCTGGACAGCTACCGCACCGACGATCCGGACTGGGACGTGATCCTGGATCTGGACGAGCTGGCCCGCGCCGAGGACGAGAACTGGGTGTGGGCCGGGCCCGAGGTGATCGAGCCCGACTACACGCTGGCCATGATCAGTCTTTCCCGCGGCGGCGCCGACGCCACAGTGGTGCGTGAGTTCGACATGCGGACAAGGGAATTCGTTTCCGGCGGGTTCGAGTTGCCCGAAGCCAAGTCTTCGGTGTCCTGGGAGGACGAGGACACCCTGCTGGTGTGCACCGATTTCGGTGAGGGGTCGATGACCGAATCCGGTTATCCGCGGATCGCCAAGCGCTGGCGTCGTGGCCAGCCGTTGGCCGAGGCCGAGACGGTGTACGAGGCGGAGCCGACGGACGTCCGGGTGATCGCCTCGGTCGACCGGACCCCGGGCTTCGAGCACACCCGCTTGGGCCGCTACACCGACTTCTACAACCGCATCCGCTACGAGGTGCGTGACGGCGAGCTGATCGAGTTGAAGGTTCCGACCGACTCGTCGCTGTCGCTGCACCGCGAATGGTTGCTGATCTCCCTGCGCACCGACTGGCAGGTGGGTGATGTCACCTACCCGGCGGGCGCCCTGCTGGGCACCGAGTTCGACGGTTTTCTCTCCGGCACAGCCGATCTCACGATGATCTACGAGCCGGACGCGCACAGCAGCCTGGCTGGTGTGCAGTGGACCAAGGAAAAACTGATCCTCGTCACGTTGCGTGATGTCGCCAGCCACGTCGAGGTCGTCACGCCGGGGACCTGGGAACGCAGGGACGCACCGGACATCCCGCCGGCGACGGACACCGTCGTCGTCGACTGCGATCACCACGGTGACGAGGTGTTCTACAACTCAAGCGGATTCACCACTCCGTCGCGGCTGTTGTACGGCACCGCCGGCGGCCCGCTGGTCGAGATCAAGTCTGCTCCGGCGTTCTACGACGCCACCGGCATCGGTGTCGAACAATATTTCGCCACATCGAAGGACGGCACCAAGGTTCCGTATTTCGTTGTGGGGCGCCGCGAACAGCCGAGCCCGACCCACCTCAGCGGTTACGGCGGATTTCAGCACTCGTTGACGCCGGCGTACCTCGGCGGGGCCGGGCGCGCCTGGCTGGCGCGCGGCGGCACCTACGTGCAGGCCAACATCCGCGGTGGCGGTGAGTATGGGCCCGGCTGGCACAAGCAGGCAATGCGGGAGAACCGCCATCTGGTGTACGAGGATTTCGCCGCGGTCGCGGCGGATCTGGTGCGCCGCGGCATCACCACCGTCGAGCAGCTCGGCGCATCCGGAGGCAGCAATGGCGGGCTGTTGATGGGCGTAATGCTGACCCACTATCCCGAGCTGTTCGGGGCTTTGGTCTGCAGCGTGCCACTGCTGGACATGAAGCGGTTCCACCTGCTGCTGGCAGGCGCCTCGTGGGTGGCCGAGTACGGCAACCCCGACGATCCGGCGGACTGGGAATTCATGTCGAAATACTCGCCATACCAGAATATTTCGAACGACGCGAAGTATCCGCCGATCCTGATCACCACCTCGACCCGTGATGACCGGGTGCACCCCGGCCACGCCAGGAAGATGACGGCGGCGCTGGAGGCCGCCGGGCACCGGGTGCTGTATTACGAGAACATCGAGGGTGGCCACGGCGGCGCGGCCGACAACAAGCAGGCGGCGTTCAGGGCGGCGCTCACCTATGAGTTCTTGTGGCAGACGCTGGGGTCCAGCCGCGATTGACGCTGCGCGCAGGGCGTGGCTACCCGCGCTTTCGCACCTTGGCCGCAGGGTGAATGGGATTTCAGTCCCGACGGCGCAACCCGCCCAGCATCGCGACGAGCACACCGAAGACCACCAGCGCACCGCCGGCGGCCAGGGTTAGGTTGAGCCACTGGTGCAGGCTGTCGATCGCGTGGCCGGCCATGGCGTCGGCGATCTGCCGGATGTCGCCACTGGTGTGGTTGAGCGCCTCATTGAGGTAGCGTCGCCCGGATTCCAACCCGGCCCAACCGGCCGCGCCCACCAGCAGCGCCGAAACTCCCAGTGCGGCAAGAGTTTTACCACGGGCGCGGGCAGCCGCCAAGGTCAGCAGGGCGAAGACGCCGGCCAGCACCGTCACCCCGACGCTCACCCAGGGGCCCCACACCGCCAGCGGACGCAGGATGCCCGGCCGCAAGCTGTCCGGTGCGGATGACGCGATGGGCACCGTAAGTGTTTGCGGTACTTCGACTTCGAATTCGGAGAGGGTTTTGCGGAACGAGGGGTCAGAGAGCATCGGGGCCAGGTCGATCACCCAGCTGCCGTCCTCGTTGCGGGCCAGCCGATCGGTGAACATCCAGGTGTGGGCGACCTGGTTGGCCAACGCGAACTGCCCGGGAAAATCTGGGCCCGAGGTGTAAGCCCCTGCGACAGCGCGGACCTGCCGCGAGTCCACGTTCGCCCCGTTCTCCGCTGCCAAAGATTGCACCTGCGTGGTGAGCTCACCGGCCACGGCCTGCTGCAACTGCGGGTCGGCGGCAGCGGCCGCGGCGAAGGCCGAGTAGCCCTGCTCGTCGACGATGTTCTTCTGCACCCATGCCGAGGGCACCGCGGCCGCCAGCAGGATCGTCGTCAACACCCACAGGAACAGCGTCATGACGAATCGCACGCCGTCCTCCTACTCCCGGGCGGCGGCCAGACTGCTCAGTCCGACAGGGCGCGCCCAACGATCAGCGGATCGGCGTGGCCGACCACGTCAAAATCCTTGTTGTCGTAATCGAACTTACCGAGCACGTAGCGCATGGCGTTGATGCGGGCGCGCTTCTTGTCGTTGCTCTTGACCACGGTCCAGGGTGCAATCTCGGTGTCCGTCCAGGCGAACATGTCTTCCTTGGCGGCGGTGTAGTCCTCCCATTTGTCCAGCGAGGCGAGGTCGGTCGGGGACAGTTTCCACTGCCGCACCGGATCGACCTGACGGATGGTGAACCGGGTGCGTTGCTCGGACTGCGTGACGGAAAACCACAGCTTGGTCAGGCTGATGCCGTCGTTGACCAGCATCTGCTCGAACAGCGGGGCCTGGCGGATGAATTCGGCGTGCTGTTTGGGGGTGCAGTAGCCCATCACGCGTTCCACCCCGGCGCGGTTGTACCAGGACCGGTCGAACAGCACGATCTCACCGGCGGCGGGCAGGTGCTGCACGTACCGCTGGAAATACCACTGGGTGCGTTCCCGTTCGGTCGGCTTCTCCAGCGCGACGACCCGGGCCCCGCGCGGGTTCAGATGCTCCATGAACCGTTTGATGGTGCCGCCCTTGCCTGCCGCATCGCGTCCCTCGAAGACGATGACGTGACGCAAACCGTTGGTCTGGCTCCACTTCTGCAGCTTCAGCAGCTCGATCTGCAGCAGCCGCTTCTGCTCCTCGTAGTCGAGGCGGTGCATGCGCTCGTCGTACGGGTAGCCCTCGCGCCAGGTGTCGACGACTTCGCCGCTGGGCTCCAGCAGCAGTTCAGGATCGTCATCGTCGTCGTCACGGACCGTGTATCCGGTGATGTCGAGAGTCACCGGCGCAACGTAGCCGACCTTGAGAACAGGTCGATGATGCTGCGGTGAACGCCCGGTAGCCACAAATTGCAGTAGTGCACCACTGCGTCCGTCTGACCGCCCGGAGGCAACGATCGGTGGCGTCAACGGTCACGCTCGGCATCCTTGAGAAGGGCACGACGTCTGCGAGACCTCCGGAAGCATCTCCTGCCGCGAGCAACCCCGCTTACTTGGCCTTACGGCGTGGACGCGCCAGCGCCATCTTGGTCAGCAGCTTGTTCATCCGGACGATCGCCTTTTCGGAGTTGTTGTAGTAGCTGCCGCCGGCGCCCACGTTGGTGCGCGGCACCACGACGGTCTCCTGCTTGCAGAACTTGCGCACGCCGTCGATGCCCCCGAACCGCGCACCGATACCCGAGGTCTTCCAGCCACCCATGGGCGCCGTGGTGCACATCAGGTTGGAGATGACGTCGTTGACGTTCACCGCGCCGCAATCCAGCTGCAGTGCAACGGCTTTGGCCCGGTCGACGTCCTTGGAGAACACCGACGCGCTCAGGCCGTAGGCGCTGTCGTTGGCCAGCCGGACGGCTTCTTCGACCGAGGACACCTTCATGATCGGCAGGGTCGGCCCGAAGGTCTCCTCGGTCATGCAGGCCATCGAGTGGTCGACGTCGACGAGCACGGTCGGCTCGAAGAAGCTGCCCCCACCTTCGGGGCGCTTGCCACCGGTCAGCGCCTTGGCGCCGGCGGCGACAGCATCGTTGACATGCCGTTCGGTGATCGCGACCTGGCTGTCATCGATCTGGGAACCGAAGTGGTATCCCTCCCCGGTGCCCATCTTGAGGTTCTCGACGGCTTTCACGGTGGCCGCGACGAACTGGTCGTACACCGACTCAAGGACGTACACCCGCTCCACGGACACACAGGTCTGGCCGGCGTTGAACATCGCCCCCCACACCGCGGCGTTGGCGGCCAGCTCGACGTCGGCGTCCTCCAGCACGATCATCGGATCCTTGCCGCCGAGCTCCAGGCTCACCGGGGTCAGGCGGCGGGCGGCCCGCTCCATGACCTTGGCGCCGGTCGCGCTGGAACCGGTGAACTGGATGTAGTCGGAGTTGTCGATGACGGCCTCGGACACCGCGCGCGCACCCTGCGCCAGCGCGAAGACCTCGGGAGCGCCGGAATCCAGCCAGCCGCGCAGCAGCACTTCAGCGGTCAGCGGGGTGCGCTCGGACGGTTTGAGCAGCACCGCGCACCCGGCGGCCAGGGCACCGATGGCGTCCATCATGGCGTTGGCCACGGGGTAGTTCCACGGCGCGATGATCCCGACGACGGGACGCGGCCGGTAATGCACGGCGATTTTCTTGATCGACATGATGGGCAGCGCGGCAGGACGGGAATCCGGCGCCATCGCCTCCTCGACGACCTTGATGTAGTACGAGAGGATCATGATCAGCAGCGGGACCTCTTGCGCGGCGTCCATGGCCGACTTGCCGGTCTCGGCGATCAGGAGTTTCTCGATCTCTTCGCGGTGGTCCCCCAACCACACGGCGTAACGGGAGAGCACCTTGGCGCGGCCTTTCGCGCCGCGTGCCTCCCACTCTTTCTGGGCTTCCCGCAGACCGGCCGCGATTCGCGGCACGTCGGCCGCGTCGGTCCAGGTCACCTGGCCGGCGACGGCACCGGTTGCGGGGTTGTGGATAGTGCCGGAACCCGTGAACTCTCCGGTCAGATCTACATCTGGCGTCGCTGTCATGGGGCCTATGTTAATCGCCGTTTGTGACCCACGTCGCACCGGGGTTGACACCTGTCAAGTGACCGCCGCGTCCGGCTACGTCGAGATCGACACAATGGCCGCCCACGCGTGTGCGTGAGCGACCATTGCGTCGGCTTCGGGGGGAGTCGCGCGGTGGGCGACGACCCCCCATCGCCACCCACCGCGCTGCCCCCGACTAGTCCTCCGAACCCTTGGACTCCGCCTTCTTCGAGCCGAGCTTCTTGGCTGTCTTGCCCGCTGCCTCCTTGACCTTCTTCACCACCCGGTCCACATTCGCCTTGGACTTGGCCGCCCGCTTCTCGGCCTTGCCCTTGGCGTCGTTGAGCTGCGCGTTGAGGCTGGTCACGTGCGGCTTGAGGTTGCTCACGTTCGAGCCCTTGTCGGCCTCGTCGTCCGTGGCCGCCAGCAACTGCGTCCGGTTGAGGGTGCTGGAGGTGATCACGTTGCCCGTGTTGTCCACCTTGTCGCGGACGTCGAGCACGTTGGCCGCAGCCAACCGCACCCGATCTCGCGCACCGATCAGTTGCTTGTTGCGGAACGTCATCAGCGCGCCATCGTCAGGGGCCTGTGTGGTGGGTACGCCGTCCGTGCCGCCGCCGAGCGACTTCGGCAGCGCTCGAGCAAGACCCTCGATGGCCGGATCCGCTGCCCACAGCGGGGCATCGATGTACTCCTTGACCGCCTGGTAGATCGCAAGGTTGTCCCCGCTCGCCACGGCCTGCGCGACAGCCACCAGGCCGACCGTGCCGAGCACGACTCCGTTGACACTGCGCAGCGCCGACTCCTGCAGGCCGGCCGCGAGTTGCGCGGTGTAGTTGTCGTTCAGCGACCGCCAATCCGATACCCCGAGCGCCGAAGCGAACTGCGCGTTGATGTCGTCGCGCAGGCCCAGCAGTTCGTTGTTGCGGAACTGCATGAAGGCCCCGTCGCCGGTCGTGGTGTTGGTTACGTGATCCGAGCCGCCACCGAACTCTTCCGGCAACGTGATGGCGATGGCCTCGATGAGCGGATCGGCGACATAGAGCGGTGAATCGACGATCTGCCGAATCTGGGAGAACAGTCGCTCGCTGTCACCGCCCGCGAACTGCGCCGCAAGGACGAAGGGGGTGAGCGGTGCCTGCAAGAACTGGTCGACCAACCGCTCACCGGCGATGATCGTCAAAGCGATTTGGTCCTTGCCTTCGAAGCTGGCCATCAGTGCGGCCTGAGCGTCGACGACGCGGGGCGGAGCGGGTGTGGACGACGCGACCGGAGTGATCGCGATGACGCCGGCAGTGGCGACGGCGACGCATGCAGTGAGACCGCTCGAGACGCGGCTGCTCACACGACTGTTCATATATGGAATCCCCTCGATGACTTGCTGTTTGGGCTGACCGATTTGCGCGGCACGCGCCGAAATTTACGCTGCATTAATCCAGATCTCAGCTTTTTCTCAGGTGACACCGACCGGTATTTGCGGACGCAAACACATACGGATGTCACACCGTTGCCGCAAAGGCAACGAAGCAGCCATATGTCCAGATGGGCATGGATCTTGAAGTTTGCTGACGCGTACCCTTGAATCCAAAAGTCTTGCGGTACGCAACCATGCGGCGCGGCCCGTCGGCCTGAATGATCAAGTGATACTTGATAGTTAGGCCCACCTTGGCGCTCAAGATCGCGAACACCGGCCGCGCAGTGATCGTGAACTGTGGGCTACGAGTTGCTATCACCAAAAACGGGCGATGCCGAACAGGGATCGCTCAGCGAAGACCAAAAGCAGCCCTACTGGTAGGCGTCGATGCCTCACCCCGGGTCCACAGCGCCACCAGGCACACCACCGAGGTGCCCAGCAACACGCCGCCGACGGTGTCGGTGAAGTAGTGAAAGGTCATCGACAGCCCGAAGGTGCCGAGCAGCACCACGCACACCGCGACCGCCAGCGCCCACAACCGCAGGCCCGCCACCAGCACCAGCAGGCCCGTCACCGTCACCAGGAACGTGGTGTGCCCGCTGGGATAGGCCAGCGCCCCTTCTTTCTCCCGGCCGAACACGGGTTTGATCAGCCGCACGACGGTGATGGCCAAGATCGGGCTCACCACCATGGCAACTGCCAGTCGCTTCCGGTGCTGCCGCACCGCCACCACGATGCCGATCAGCAACGCGGCCGCCACCAGGGGCGGCTTGGTGAACAGGAGGAAGATCGCCCGCCGCGGCCCCATGTCGGTACCGAGCGCTTGAAACCAGTCGTCGACCGGCAACGGCGCGCCATGCACCGCCCAACCGAGCAAGACCATGGCGGCCAGCCCGATCGGCGGCCACCACCGGGCGGTCAAGGGATGATGCCGCGCAGATAGGCCGCCTGACCGAGGTGCTGTGCGCAATCGTCGATGATGCTGACCAACCGGGCGCTGGCCGTCACCGGCGGATCCCAGTGCTCGTCGACGATGCGGCCCAGATCTTCGGCGGTCACCCCGGCGATGTAGGCCAGCGTGGCCTTGTGCACCGCGAGGTAGTACCCGGCCAGCAGGTCGGCCGGTGCCTGCACCTTCGCAACGTCGTCCGGGCTGTGCCCGTATCCGATGTCGCCTGCCGGCAGGTCGAGCCCGAAACGGTCTTTCCAGCCGTCGCGGGTCCACACCTGCTCGATGCCGGCGATGTCACACAACTGCAGGTCCTGGCAGCGGGCGCTGTGCCAGATCAGCCACGCGATGCTGTTGGCCTGCGGGGTGGGCCGGTAGCTCGACACCTCCTCGGTCAACCCGTCGGTGAGGTCGTCGACGTGCTCGATGAGCCTGGTGAATGCGTCGCGCAGCAGTTCTCGGACGGCATCGGAATCAGCGGCAGCCATGGCCTCGACGCTACTCGCGAACCGGCGCGGGGCCGTCCCGACTACGATCACGGGCATGCCGTTGAATGCCGGTGACGTGTTCGCCGGGTACACGATTCAACGTCTGCTCGGTTCCGGCGGCATGGGCGAGGTGTATCTGGCCCAGCATCCGCGCCTCCCCCGCGAGGACGCGCTCAAGATCCTGCCGGCCACGCTGACCGGTGACGCCCAGTACCGCGACCGGTTCAACCGCGAAGCCGACATCGCCGCCTCGCTGTGGCATCCCCACATCGTCGGCCTGCACGATCGCGGTGAGTTCGAGGGGCAGCTGTGGATCGCGATGGACTACGTCGACGGCACCGACGCCTCTCGGCATGTGCGCGAACGGCACCCCTCCGGGCTGCCGCTGGCCGAGGCTGTCGAAATCGTCACTGCCATCGCCGAAGCTCTCGACTATGCACACCAGCGCAACCTGCTGCACCGCGACGTCAAGCCCGCCAACATCCTGCTGACCAGCCCCGAAGCCGCTCATCGTCGAATTCTGTTGGCCGACTTCGGTGTTGCCCGGCGCGTCGACGACATCAGCGGGATCACCGCGACCAACATGGCCGTGGGCTCGATGGCGTACTCGGCCCCCGAGCAGCTCCTGGGACAGTCGATGGACGGACGGGCCGATCAATATGCCTTGGCCGCCAGTGCCTTCCAACTTCTGGCCGGGCATTCGCCGTTTCACCATTCCAATCCGGCCGTCGTCATCAGCAAGCAGCTCAACGAGCTCCCGCCCAGCCTGCGCAGCGAGCGTCCGGAACTGGCCTACCTGGACGAGGTGATGCTCAAGGGCATGGCCAAGGACCGCGAGGGCCGCTATGCCCGCTGCATCGATTTCGCGAAGGCGCTGGCCGACGCGCGGCCCAGCAGCCCGGTTCCGCAGCGCCCCCCCACGGTGCCACCGGTTGCGCCCCGCCCGGTCTCGACAGAGCCCCCTCGGGTCATCGCAGCCCCGGCCTTCTCCGCGCCCGCTCCCCCGGTTCTCAATGCGCCGCATCCGTCGCCGCACTGGTCGGGGCCCAGCCCCATCCCGCAACCCCGCGGCGCCCAGAAGCGCAGCCCCGCAAGGGTTGCGGTGCCGGCCGCGCTGGCCGTACTGCTGGTGTGTGCGCTCGGCTTCGCCATCAGCCAGTTCGTCCGTGAGGCCCCGGTGGCGCGCAGCACGCCGTCGTGGCAGCCGTACGTCGACGCGGCCCGGACCTTCGCCCTGCACAGCGTCACCGTCAGCGCCGACACCGCCGACAGCGATCTCGCGGAGATGATGGACGGGGCCACCGACGAATTCCGCGCCGACCTGAAGAGCCAGGCGCCCCAGATCAAACGCAAGGCCCAGGAATTGGGCGTCAAAACCGAGGGGACGGTCACCGGGGCCGGTGTCGAATCGTTGTTCTCCGCTGAGGCAGTCGTGCTCGTCACCGTCGACACGAAAGTCACCGTCACGACCAATCGGGTCGGCGTGGTCTCGCTGCAACGGGTGCGGGTCACCGTCGAAAATGCCGATGGCGCCTACAAGGCCTCGAAGCTGGAGTTCGTGAACTGATGGGCACACGTACGCGAGGCTGGACGCTGCTGGTGGGCGCCCTGATCATCGGCATCGTCGCAGCCATCGGGCTGGGGTCCTGGCAGCTGGCGGTCAAGAGCCGGCCGGCGCCCGCCCCCGTCGCCGACGACGATCATGCACGCCAGCAGGTCACCGAGTTCGTGGCCACCAACGTGGTCAAGGTGCTGAGCTACAGTCCCGCGACCAGCCGGGCAGACATCGACGCGGTCACCGCGCTGTTGACCGGCTCGGCCGTCGATGAGTACCTCAAGACGATTCGCACCAAGGCGGACAATGTCACCCAGATCGCGACGGTCCGTGACACGGGTGTGGAGTCGCTGACGGTCGACGACGCCAGTGTGGTGGCGTTCGTCGACCAGAAGACCGAGACCGCGGGTGCCGGCAACCAATCCACCAAGGATGCGCTGGCCTACCGGGTCACCCTCACCCGCGTCGACGGCGACTGGCTGATCTCGGAATTGGAACCGCTCTAGCGATTACTGCGCTGCCGGTGCGGCCCCGTGGAACACCGCCTCCACGTTGTTGCCGTCCGGATCCCGGACGAAGGCACCGAAGTAGCCCGGGTGGTACTCGGGCCACAGCCGCGGTGCGTGCAGTGACTCGGCCCCCAGCTTGAGCGCGGCGTCGTAGAAAGCGGTGACCGCGTCGACGCCCGCGGCCTGGAACGCCACGTGGATTTCGCGGTTGGGGCCCTTGGCGTCGCCCGCACTGGCGTCGGCGATCCAGAAATCCGGATGCCCTTCCGTGCCGTAGCCGATGGCCACGCCGTAATCGAGCTGCCGGGTGTAGCCCAGCACGCCGAGCACGGTGTCATAGAACTCGGTCGCCTTGGTGAAATCGGTGCAGTTGATGCCGAAGTGATCGATCACGTCCCGATCCTGGCACGCACCGCCGACATGCAACGGATTTCGGCGCACCCCATAGGCATACGCGGATCGTCGTCGTAGGTTAGTTAGATGAGCTATGACCTGTGTATCCGTGGCGGCACCATCGTCGACGGCCTGGGCGGCGCCCCGTACGTGGGCGATGTCGCCGTGCGCGACGGCCTCATCGTGGCGGTGGGGTCCGCGACCGAGCCGGCCGAACGTGAGATCGACGCCACCGGGCTGCTGGTCACCCCAGGTTTCGTCGACCTGCACACCCACTATGACGGCCAGGCGATCTGGTCGGACCGGCTCAACCCGTCCTCGGCGCACGGGGTCACCACGGCGGTGATGGGCAACTGCGGCGTCGGGTTCGCTCCGTGCCGCCCCGACGATCACGACGTGCTCGTCGACGTGATGGCCGGCGTCGAGGACATCCCGGGTGTGGTCATGGTCGACGGTCTGCCGTGGACCTGGGAGACGTTCCCCGAGTTCCTCGACGCGCTGGCGGATCGACAACTTGATATTGACGTGGCGGCGTTCCTGCCGCACTCCCCGCTGCGGGTGTACGTGATGGGCCAGCGCGGCGTCGACCGGGAGCCGGCCACCGCCGAGGATCTGGAGCTGATGCGCAAGCTTGCCGCCGAGGCCGTGAACTGCGGCGCCCTGGGGTTCGCCTCGTCGAGGCTGACCATCCACAAGACCGAGAGCGGCAAGCCGATTCCCAGCTACGACGCCGGCTATGCCGAGATCGAGGCGATCGCCCGTGGCGTCGACGACGCCGGTGGCGGGCTGATCCAGTTCGTGCCCGATCTCGTCGCGGGCGATTACGAACCGGCGCTGCAAACAGTCTTCGACGTCGCCGCCGACGTGGGCCTGCCCGTCACGTTCACGCTGGCGATCGGCAACGCCGGGCCGGCCTTCTTCGAAGATGCGCTGCGGATGGTGGAGAAGGCGAACAACAACGCGGCAGCAGCTGACCCCGTCGTGACCGCCCAGATCTTCCCCCGCCCCATCGGGCTGGTGCTCGGCCTTGAGCTCTCGGGTAACCCGTTCGTGCTCTACCCCAGCTACCGCGAGATCGCTCACCTGCCACTGGCCGAGCGGGTCGCCGAGATGCGCAAACCCGAAGTCCGCCAACGGATCCTGAGTGATTCGGCGGCCAGCGATGGACATCCGCTGATGTTCGCCGTGCAGGCCTGGGACTACATGTATCCGCTGGGTGAGCAGCCCGACTATGAGCCTGACCCGTCGAACTCGATCGGAGCGCGAGCCCGGGCCCGCAACGTCGACCCGCTCGAGGAGGCCTATGACCGCCTGCTCGACGACGACGGGCACTCGATGCTGCTGGTCACGCTGGCCAATTTCCGCGACAACTCGCTGGACACCGTTGCCGAGTTGATCCGGCGCGACGACGTCATCCTCGGCCTCGGCGACGGCGGCGCGCATTACGGCATGATCTGCGACGCCAGCTTCCCCACCTACCTGTTGACACACTGGGTCCGCGACCGGGGCGCGGGCATGCTGAGCGTCGCCGAGGCCGTGCGGGAGCTGACCTCGGTTCCGGCACGCGTCGCCGGGCTGGCCGATCGCGGTCGAATTGCGCTGGGCTACAAGGCTGATCTGAACGTGATCGACCATGCGGCGCTGCGGCTGCACCGGCCGGTCGTCGCCTACGACCTGCCCGGAGGCGGGCGCCGCCTCGACCAGACCGCAGCTGGCTACATCGCGACCGTCGTCTCCGGTGCGGTGATCACCGAGAACGGCGTCCCCACCGCAGCGCGTCCGGGCCGTCTGGTCCGCGGCCGGCAGCCGGCGCCGCTCGCATGAGCCGCGTCGCACCCCTGGCCCCGCCGTGGAGCGAAGAGGACGCCGCGGGCATCCAGAGTTGGGGCCACCCCGACCGGACCTACGAGCCACTGCTGCTGGTGCGCTGCCTGCAACGGCATCCGAAGCTGGCGGCCAAGCTGCGCAAGCTGGGTGAGGCGCTCTACGTCGACACGCTGCTGCCACCGCGGGTGCGCACCATCGCGATCCTGCGGATCTGTGCGCGTTTGGGCTGCGCCTACGAATGGGGCGGGCAGGCCGCGTTCTGGGGTCCGATCGCCGGGGTTTCCGACACCGAATGCGATGCCCTGGTCACCGGCGCAGACGCGGGCTGGTCGGCATTTGAACGAGTGCTCATCGACGCGGTCGACGAATTGGAACGCACCGGTTCTTGGTCGACGACGACGTGGGATACCTTGGGCGACAACCTCGATGAAGAGCAGCGGATGGAACTGCTGATCGCCGTCGGCTGGTACCGGACCATCTGCACCTTGTGCAACGGCCTGGACCTTCCGGTGGAGGGGTGGATGCGGCGCTGGCCGGATTCAGCTCGCTGACCGGTCCCGGCGCAGTGCCGGATGTTGCCTGGCAAGCATCGGCAACAACAGCCGGCGCGGCATCAACTGCGCCAGCCGCGTGCTGATCCGGCTGGGCGCACCGGCGATCACCTCACCCTTGTCGTGGGCCAGCGCGTCCACACCCACCCGCGCCACGTCGCGGGCCGGCATCCAGAGGAATTTGGGGAACGCGGCGGCGAACGCACGTTCGTCCATGCCCGCGGACTTGAGGAATTCGGTGCGCACGGGACCCGGGTGCAGTGTCGTCACCGTGACACCGGTTCCGGCCAGTTCGGCGCGCAGGCCCTCGGTGTAGTTGCGCACGAACGCTTTGGTGGCCGCATACCCGGCCTGCCCCGGGAACGGATGAAAGCCGGCCGTGGAGCCCACATTGAGGATGGCGCCGCGGCCACGCGGCACCATCGACGCCACGGCCCGGGTGCACAGGTCGATCACGGCTTCCACGTTCACCCGCACCTGAGCGATCTCGGCGTCCGGGGTGGAACGGGTCACCGCGCCCATGGTGCCGATCCCCGCATTGTTGACCAGAAGGTCCACCGTCAGCCCGCGACGCTCGACCTCATCGAAAAGCGTTCCCCGGGCGTCGGAATCGGCCACGTCGCACGGGATCACCTCGACCCGCACCCCGGACAGTTCGGCGGCAAGCTCGGCCAGCTTGTCGGCACGGCGGGCCACCAGGGTGACGCCGTATCCCCGGGATGCCAGCTCCCGGGCCAGCTCCGCGCCGATCCCCGACGATGCCCCGGTGACGACGGCGGTGCTGGTGGGTGAGGGCGGTGGCAGCGGCATGAGGTTGAACGTACCTGCTGCGGTGCCCCTCGCGGAGTTGCCGGCTGATGCACCCGGCGCCCATGCGCCTCGTGCCGGGACCGCAATCGGCACCAGTCCACCGGGTCGGGCCCACCGGGACCCGGACCGGCCTATTCTCACGTCATGAGCGTGAAAGTGGATCTCAACCAGCTGGCCGACAAGCTGGCGAACTACACGTTCGCTTACCTCGTCACGGTCGACGACAACTACCACGCGCACACGGTCGCGGTGGAACCGCATCTCGTCGACGGCGTCATCCACGTCGGGCCGGTCGGCGGGCACACCCGCAGAAACCTGGCCTCGCACGAGAACGCCACCCTGGTGTGCCCACCGGCCAAGCCCGGTGGGTATTCGCTGATCGTCGACGGGCGGGGCCAAGCCGGTGCGAACGAAGACGAGGCGCAGCAGATCGTGCCCAGCCGCGCGGTGCTGCACCGTAGGGCAGCCAAGCCCGGTCCGCCGGGTCAGTGCGACAGCGACTGCATCGTGTTGTCGGAGAACTGAGGCCGCGGCCGCCCCGCTGTCACTCCCGGTCAGAACCGCTGGCGTTGGTATCTTCGAGCACTCGCTGGATCACGTCGCCCGGATCACCCTGTCCCGGATTCAACTGGTGCGTGGCCACACCATCCGATTCGGTGGCGACACGGTCCGCACCGACGGTGTCCGGCGTCGGGTCGGCTTTCGCCTCACCGCTGCCCTGACCGCTCTCGCCGTTCTGACCCTGGCCGTTTTCTCCCGGCTCACCTTGGCCTTGCTCACCTTGGCCCTGGCTGTTCTGCCCCGGGTCGCCCTGGCCGGATTGGCCCGGGTCACCCTCGCCCTGACCTTGGCCACCGTCACCTTGGCCGTTTTGTCCCTGGCCACCTTGACCTTGGCCTTCGCCTTGACCTTGACCCTGATCGTTCTGCCCCTGGTCCCCCTGGCCCTGCCCTTGGCCGCCG
This sequence comes from Mycobacterium sp. DBP42, assembly GCF_005924235.1. Lineage (NCBI taxonomy): Bacteria > Bacillati > Actinomycetota > Actinomycetes > Mycobacteriales > Mycobacteriaceae > Mycobacterium > Mycobacterium sp. DBP42. The sequence continues at coordinate 6,294 of NZ_VCMY01000065.1, read as the reverse complement.
CCGCCCTGGCCACCGTCCGGCGACTCGGGATCCTTCAACTTGTCCTGGAGCCGCTGTTCGGTCTCGTTGAGGTGCTTGCGGCGCTCTTCGTCGGGTTCGGTCGTGGTGTCGAAACAGCCCCCGGGTGCCTCCTGCGTCACCTTCAGCGCCTCGGTCCAGAGCGACTTCGCCTCGTCACGGTGCTTGTCGGCGTTCTTGAGATCTCCGAGTGTCTCCAGCACCACTTCGAGATTGATTCGCACCGGGCATGATCGCGCCTGGCTGACCAGCGACAGCGACCTCTTGAACTCCGACTCGGCCTCGGCCAGTTTCCCTTCCAGCACGTAGCGGTCACCGTCGGCGAAATAGGGTTTGTAGGAGTCGATCACGTTGAACGACTTGAGCGTCCGCACATCGTCGGCCAGACCGTAGGAGTTGTAGGCGAGGTAGTCGGATCTGGCGGAACTGCCGTAGACCACCATCGTGATCAGTTTGACCGCAATCCCCACGAGCAGCACGGCCGGCAGAATCGAGAACACGATCAGCCGTCGTCGCAGGACTTTGCGGCTCGGTCCGTGCGAGAAGTACGCACCGATCGTGTTGAGCACCAACCGGAATGCCGGGATACCACGTCCGCTCGGCATCATGCGTCCCGCCCGGTCCTGCGGGAGACCCGGTACTCCCGCGCCATCGCGAACAGCTCATGGAACATCAACAGCATCGCGATGGCCGTGAAGATCCAATAGAACTCGGTGCGATCGCCCGGCATCGAAACTTGCTGCTGCACCGCTGTCGAAGATCCCTCGTCCACCGCGGGGATGATCGTCGACGTCGAGTCGCCGAGACCACGGTGGAAGTACGGCACGTGCAGTTGCTCGGCCACGGTCCGCAGCGAGGCCTCGTCCAGCGAGGAAAGGAACTGTCCACCACCGCCTGCCGGGTCCGGGAAGTAGCTGATCTCCCCGTTGGCCGCGATCTTGCTGGCCACTGGCCCGCCGGCCGGTGTGCCGTATCCCAGCACCGCGCCGCCGGCCACCAACCCGGACGGGATGTCGAAGGCGGTTGCTGTCCGCTTCGAGATCCCGGCGCCCTCGCCGAGATAGAAGACCAGGTTGTTCGAACCCGGGTACTGCCGGGCGGCAAGCTCGAGCTGACGGTTCAGTTGATCGGCCGCGGCACCCACGTCCACCTGGTAGACCGAGTCGAATTCCGATTCGTAGGCCGAATAGTTCTTGAGCAGCGCCCGCAGACTCCAGACGTCGTCGGAGAGCGGCCAATCGACCCGGTCCTTGGTCGCGAACGACGTTATCGAGAAGCGTCCGGACGGGTATTGGTCGACGATCGCCTGCATGTCGGTGCGGATCCCGGCCATCCGAAACTGGTTGTTGCCGAAGTCTTCTGCGCGGGAGTTCAGCGATCGGTCGACCACGAAGAACACGTTCACGTTGTTGTTGGCGGCGGCGTCGGCGGCTGCCTGGTTCACCGGGTGGGTGTCGGCCTCGATCCCGGGCCGCACCGCGGCCGCCAACAAGCACACGATCACCAGCGTCAACAGACTCCACCGCACGACGACCTTGCGCTGGCTGTCTTTCCCCACCACCACGAGCACCCGATAGAGCGTGTACATCCGCAGTACCAGCGTCAGCCCCGCCAACAAGAGGAACACCCACCAGGCCAGGACGGGCTCGAATGTCATCGCCGCACCCCCGCGAGGCTGATGGCGAAGACGATCACGATCGCCAGCCCGATGGTGAGCACCAGGTTGGGGCGGTCGCGCAACTGCTGGACCATGATCGTGCCGTCCGAAGCCGTCACCGCCGGCGGGTGTGAGCGGATGTCGTCGAGGTGACTGCGTAGCGCCTTGTCCAACGAATCCTGGTCGCCGTACGGGGTTCCGCCGTCGGCATCTGCTGCCGTGACATAGCTGATGAAGCGTCCACCGGTGGCCTTGGCGAGCTCGCTGAGCCCGCCGCTGGCGTCGAGAGTCGAACTGGTCAACACGTTGACCTGGATTCCCGAGGACCGGGCCAGGTCCGCCAGCCCGTCATCGGAGAAGATCGGCGTTGCCGCCGAGCCGGCCGGGCCCATGTAGATCACCGAACGCCGGGTGTCCGACGGCTTACCGGCTCCGGGAAAGCCCTTCATACACATGGCAAGTGCGTCGTTGACGGTCAGCTGGTAGTCCGTGTAACCGACCGCCCTGCCGAATTCGTATCGGGCGCGTTGCAGGACGGCGGTGTCCTCGGGAGTGGGGCTCTGCTCGGACCGCAGCCGCTCCAGGCTGGCGTACCGACCGAGTTCGTCCTCAAGAAAGGGATAGTCCCGGGTCAGCGGGATCACCCGGTTGGCACGGGAAGTGAGGCCGAGCCGTTGCGAGTCGAATCCGGCGGCCTGGCCGGCAAAGTAGGACAGCAGCACCGACGCGTCGTGGGAGGCCGGATCGTCCTGCAGGCAGAGCATCACATCCTCGGGATGTGCACGGTTGACCTCAGCCGCGGTGGCCTGGGAACTGACCGGGCGGGCAGTCGCGACGATGGCGCACATCAGCACGGCCACCGTGGTGACAGCGATGGCCGTCAACAAGATTCGGTAACGTCGGTAGGCCCGCACATACTCGGGCATCTCGGTGAGCCGACCGACCCAGGCCAACGGACGCAACCGTCGTGGTTGCCGCCGCATCGGCCACAGGAACGCGGCGAGCACGATGGCGACGAGCGCCACCAGGCCGACGATCACGACCCATCCCCACTTCAGCTCCATGACTGGATCGTGCTCCGCACCTGGGCTGCTGTGGCAGCGACGTCCGGATTGTCTTCGAGCTCGAACTGTTTCGAGTACAGCGCCGACACGGCCGGTGCTGCCGCCGCGGCGGCACTACCGGCCACCTCGCCCAGCGCCATGTACGGCGCGGCGACCCCGGTCTGGAGGTAGAGGAAGTTCCGCAGTATCCGGCTCATCGCGGTGTATGCCTGACGCGATGTGAGCTCTCCGGCGTCGTAGCGGTCGCTGACCCTGCCGATCGCGGTGCCGAACTTGCGTCGCAGCACCCGTGCACTGATGTCCCGGATCACCGGGATGCTGCGCAGCCGTTGCACCGGAAGCGTCCACACCACGACCCCGACGAACCATCCGATGACCCCCAGGATCAACAGCACGCCCAGCACCAGCCATCCCACCGAATACGGCAGCGGCGCAACGATCCACTTGAGATAGTCATTTGCCACGGCTGGCCTTCTTCAGCATCAGGGTGACGGCACCGAACAGCTCGCCGCTCGCGGACACCCGGGCGCACGGGATCGCCGAGCTGTCGACGTATTCGGCGAAGGCGGCCTCCCGTCGTGCCTCGGCCCGACGGTATGCCTCCAGCACCCGGTGGCCGAGGATCTCCTCGCGCAGCAGTGTTCTACCGCTTTCGACGTCATAACCTTCGCCGCCGAATGCCGGTACACCGATCAGCGGCGCATCCCGCACCGTGATCCAGTACACGTCGTGGCGAGCTCCGACCTTGCGGAACTGCTCGGCCAGAAGCGGTGAGACATCCGGTTCGTCGGAGATCACGAAGACGATGTGCCGGCGCCGGAAATGCTGCTGCACGTAGTCCAATTGGGTGGCAAGCTCGCTGCGCGCGCTGTCGGCCACCTGATGTCGGTTGACCCGCTCCAGGATGTGCTCGAGGTGCGCCTCGCCACGCCGGTTCGGCATGTGCGCCGAGCCGGTGGCGTCCCCGTACACCAGACCCATCTCGTCGCCCTTGCTGATCGCGATGAGCCCCACCAGACCGACCGCATTGAGCACTACCCGCTGTTTAACCTCTCCCCCGGCGGCCAGCGCGAGCATGTTCCGGCCGAGGTCGACGACCATCAGCACCCGCTGCTGCCGGTAGGAGACGAACCGCTTCACCAGCACGTCGGTCGAACGCGCCGAGGCCTTCCAGTCGATGTCGCGGACGTCGTCGCCCGGGATGTAAGGGCGCAGGTCGTCGAACTCCAGGCTGCGCCCGTGGAACATCGAGCGATGCTCCCCCTCGAGAAGGCCACGGGACACCCCGCTCGGACCGGACAGCCGGTTACCGGCGAGGGTCTGCGCCTTCACCTCCTGCAGTAGCACTCCCATAGCGACTACGGAGTACGCACTATCCGAATAATGTTGTCTATCAACACTTCCGGTGTGACATTCTGGGCCACTGCCTCGAAGCCGAGAATCAGCCGATGCCGCAGGATCCGGTGCGCGAGGGCCTTGACGTCGTCGGGCAGCACATGGTTGCGCCCCGACAGCAGGGCGAGCGCCCGCGCGGACTTGGTGAAGGCGATGGTCGCGCGCGGGCTGGCGCCGTACTCGATGAGCCGGGCCAGGTTCGCCGGAAGGTACTGCTGCGGAGCACGTGTCACCGCAACGATCTGGGTGATGTAGTTGACGATCGCGGGGTCGAGATAGACCCGCCGAACCACGTCGCGGATGTAGAGGATGTCCTCGAGTGAGGCCACTGCCGCGGTACGGCGGTTGGTGTACACCCCCGCGTCGATCCGGAAGACCATCTCCGACTCCTCCTGTGGCGTCGGATAGGTCAAGATCTCCTTGAACATGAACCGGTCCATCTGCGCTTCCGGCAGCGGATAGGTGCCCTCCTGGTCCACCGGGTTCTGGGTGGCGAGCACCAGGAACGGTTCGGGGATCTTGTAGACCTCGCCTGCGATACTGGTCTGGCGTTCCTCCATCGCCTCCAGCATGGCGCTCTGGGTCTTCGCGCTGGACCGGTTGATCTCGTCGAGCAACACGATATTGGCGTGGACCGGACCCAACTGGGTGTGGAAGGCGCCCCGGGAGGCGTCGAAGATCTGAGTGCCGATGATGTCGCTGGGAAGCAGGTCTGGGGTGCACTGAATGCGCCGGAAGTTGGCCTGCACCGCATCGGCGACCGCCCGGGCCGCTGTCGTCTTGGCAAGCCCCGGAACACTTTCCAGCAGGACGTGCCCTCCGGTCAGCAGACCGATCAGCAGGCTCTGTTGCAACCCGCTCTGACCTACGACCTTGGCGGCGAAGGCGTTGGACAACGCGCCGACCACCGCGCGCGCCCGGTCGATCTCCTCCCGGGTGGGCTGGGGTGCCATGGCGACGCTCATTTGCCGGCCCACTTCACTGTCAGAGGTTCCTGGGTCATGTCGATCTGCCCCATCAACGGGACGAGAGGGGTGCCCTGCATGGGGGTGCCGTCGGTGCTGTTGGCGGTGAGCTTCCACTCCGCTGTGCCCATCACCCGCACGCCCATGTCAAGCGACATGAAGCTGTATTGCAGGCCGCTGAGGTCAGCGGGCGCCTCCCAGTGCGCGGTGCCGTCCACCAACATCGGGTTGCGGACACTCTGCGGGCATCCCGGGGGTGAGAGCTCGGTGGATTTCGCGCACCCGGTGATCGCGTCGGTGACCGCTTTCTTGGCCGCCTCCGACCCGGCCTCGCTCAACTGCACCTGGAGCCCGGCAGGTATCGCGACCCCCTGAGCCACCAAGCCCTCAAGCAGCACCGGCCGCTGCGCCGTCACCGAGATGTACTTGTTCGCCGAATCCAGTCCCAGCCAGCCGGGAAACACGTAAACCACCGATGAACCCGAAATCGGTTTGCCGAAAAGCGATACCGGCGGAGCGGGCAGGGGCTGGCCGGTCACCGGGTTGGTGGTCAGCGCGCTCGCGGTGAGGCTGATCTTGGCGGCCGCTCCGGACAGCTTCCAGCCGCCGTCCTGCTTCTTCACCATCAGGGTCTGGTCGGAGGTCTGGTCACCGAAGTTGGCCACCACGTGTACCTGCGCCATGTCGCCGGACTCGTTGGCGTTGAGAATCCGGATGTTGGTGATCGGCCACTTCGCGATCTGCTGCTTCAAGACGTCGTCGGTGAGAAAATCCTTCGACGCAGGCTGGTCGGATCCGAATGCCAACGCGGCGTTGGCATCTCCCTTCGACAGGGCATCAAGGTAGCCCTCGACCGCGTCGGTGGCCGTGCTGGCGCCGCCACCACCGATACCACCGGCGCCGCCGCCGGAGAACGACACGATGCCCACCACGACGCCGACGATCAGCAACACCGCACCGGTGGCGCAGGCCGTGATGAGCAATGCCTTCTTGTTACGACGCGGCGCGGGTACTGGTGTAGGGAACCCGATCTGGGGATTGTGAACGTCGCGCTGCAACGGGCCGTGCCAGTCAGCCTGGGGCGGCGCCTGCTGCACAGGGGGCGAGGGCGCGTCGAACCCGTGCGGCCCTGGATGGGGTGCGGCGCCCGGCGCGGGCGCACCCCACTGCGGAGCCGGAGGCGGTGGGGGCGGCG
>NZ_VCMY01000064.1:0-24590 GCF_005924235.1 Mycobacterium sp. DBP42 | reverse complement strand
GCCGCGTCCCGCGATCGATCCAGCCGACCGTCGCGATGCTGTTCTCCCCCGGCTATCCGGGCTTCCTGCGCGGGGTGATCGCCTCGGGCCCTGGAGAATTCATCGTCACCACCGCGGCGGATACCGTGGTTCGCTTCCGGCCGGGAGGCGCCGAGGACGAGGTGAGCCAGATTCTGGCCGGCGGCATCGACCAGCCCTACGGCGTGGCACAGGCTCCCGACGGTTCGGTGGTGGTCGTCGAACAGGGTGCCGGACGGCTACTTTCGGTGCGCGACGGCGCGGTGAGTGTGCTGGCCTCCGGCCTGGACACCCCGGTCGGGGTGGTGATCGGGCCCGACGGCGCACCGCTGGTGTCGGTGGCCGGCGCAGTTCTCCGGGTGACCGGGGGGACGGCGCAGCCGCTGGTCGACGGATTGCACACGCCGCACGGCATTCTCGTGCGCGACGGCGTGCTCTACATCGTCGATGCGGGCAGCAAAGAAGTTGTCGAGTGCGAATTCGCATCGGCGGCCCGCACCACGATCGCCACCGGACTGCCGGTCGGACCGCCGCCGGGGGTGACCCCCAAACCACTCAAGGGCATGCCGCCGTTCTCCGGACCGCAGGGCCCATTTGCCGGGATCACCGCGGGAACCGATGGGACGCTCTACATCTCAGGTGACGGCGATGGCAGCGTGCTGGCGCTGCGCAGAGGCTGAGCCGTCATGACCGTCACTGCCGACCATCGCTACCTACAGGTCGCGCGCACCCTGCGCAAGGAGATCGTCGACGGGGTGTATCCGGTGGGCTCGCAGTTACCGACCGAACACGAACTGTGCGAGCGCTTCGAGGTCAGCCGCTACACCGTGCGCGAGGCGCTGCGCCGCCTGCGCGACGACAACCTCGTCACCTCACGGCCGCGGGCCGGCACCACAGTGGCCCAGCGGGCCGCGACTAATACCTATGCCCAGGACGTGGTCTCGATCAACGACCTGCTGGCCTTCGCGACCGGTGCCCAGTTCACCATCGAGTCCAACGCCATGGTCACGATCGACGACGAGTTGGCCGAGCGCACCGGGCTCCCGCTCGGCGAGCAGTGGCTGACGGTCCGCGGCTACCGGCAGGCCGACGGCGATCCTGCTCCGGTGTGCCGCACCGAGTACTACATCAACCGCAGCTTCGCCGCCGTCGGTCGCCTGCTGCAACGACACTCCGGTCCGATCTTCCCGTTGATCGAGGATCTGTTCGGGGTCAGCATCGTCGAAGTGCACCAGGAGATCTCAGCGATCGTCACCTCACCCGATCTCGCCGCGGGCCTCAAGGTTACCGCCGGATCGGCGGCCCTGCAGATGCAACGCACCTACACCACTTCCGACGGCGAGATCGCCCAGGTCACCGTCAACACCCATCCTTCCGACCGGTTCCGTCACTCCATGACGATGCGCCGGGTCAAGGGCTGACATGACCCGACGCGACGAGGCGCGGGAGGCCGACGCGTACGCCCGTGGGCTGTGGGTGTCCACCACCCTGGCCGACGCCCTGGCCGGTGCGGCGCGTGACATGCCCGACCGGGTGCTGGTTGTCGACGGCGACACCACGCTGACCGCCCGCGAATTACACGACCGGGCGCGGGCTCTGGCGCTGGTGCTGGCCGAATGGATGCCTGCGGGCAGTGTGGTGTCATTCATGCTGCCCAACTGGCACGAGGCGGCGATCATCTACCTGGGCGCCACACTCGCCGGTATGGCGGTCAATCCGATCCTGCCCTCACTGCGGGACCGGGAACTGTGCTTCATCCTCGACGACGCGAACAGCCGGGCGATCTTCATCCCCGCCCAGTTCGGCAACCACGACTACGCTGCGATGCTCACCCGGGTGTGCAGCCAGATGGCCACGCCGCCGCAAGTGGTGGTGCTGCGCGGACATCCGGGCCCCCACCACGCATTCGATGCCCTGCCGGCGCCGCCCGACCGCGGTCTGCCCGCACTCATCCCCGATGACATCCGGATGATCATGTACACCTCTGGCACCACCGGCCGGCCCAAAGGTGTTTTACACAGCCACAACTCGATCCACGCATTGATCAGCCAGCTGCGCGATCACTGGATGATCGATCCCGGTGACACCTTTCTGGTGCCGTCACCGATCGCCCACATCGGGGGCTCCATCTACGCCTTCGAATGCCCGTTGCTGTTGGGCAGCACCGCGGTACTGATGGAGCGATGGAACGCCGAGGACGGCGTCACCCTGATGACTCAACACCGATGCACCCACATGGCCGGGGCCACACCGTTTCTGGAGCAGCTTCTCGGTGCCGCCGAAGGAGCCGGCACCCGGCTACCCGATCTCAAGGTGTTCATCTGCGGCGGTGCGTCGGTACCGCCATCGCTGATCCGGCGGGCGACCGACTACCTCGACCGGGCCGTGGTCAGCCGCGTCTACGGCTCCACCGAAGTGCCGGTCACCACCGTCGGCTCTCTGGCACCGGGAGGCGTCGAGCATGCTGCCGAGACCGACGGATGTCCCGGCATCGCCGAGATCCGGTTGGTCGGCGGGGAGATCCGGGCCCGGGGACCACAGATGCTGCTCGGGTACCTGCATCCGGAGGACGAGCTCGAATCCTTCGACCAGGACGGCTTTTTTCGCACCGGAGACCTCGGCAGGTGGGTGGACGGCGACTACCTGCAGGTGACCGGACGGGCCAAGGACCTCATCATCCGCAACGGCGAGAACATCTCACCCAAGGAGGTCGAGGATCTCCTTGTCGGTCAGCTCGGCATCGTCGAGGCGGCTGTGGTCGGGCTGCCCGACGCCCGCACCGGTGAACGTGCCTGTGCCGTCCTGGTGACCGCCGACGGAAGCCGACCGGACGTGTCCGATCTCGGCCGGCTGCTGGCGGACCATGGGCTGGCACGGTTCAAAACACCAGAGCGGGTCGAGATCTGGGATCTCCTACCGAAGAACGATGCAGGCAAAGTATTGAAACATCAGATCCGAGCCAGGCTGAAGGGTGATTAGTATGCAGGTCGCGATCGTCACCGGGGCCAGTAGCGGTATCGGATTCGGCTGCGCCACCGCACTCGCCGAGGCAGGCATGGCCGTGGTCGGCGCCGGGCGCGACGAGGACCGGCTTGCCGAGCTCGAACGCGCGATCGGTGATCCGGAGCGCGTGCAGACCGTTTCGGTCGACCTGACCGCAGCAGACGGGCCGGCCCGGGTGGTCGAGGCCGCCGTACAGCGCTGGGGCCATATCGACTTCCTGATCAACAATGCCGGTGTGGGCAGCCCCAAACCGCTGCACGAGACCGACGACGAAACCCTGGACTACTTCCTGGGCATCATGTTGCGCGCACCGTTCCGGCTGGCGCGAGATGTACTGCCGCACATGGGGCCCGGATCGGCGATCATCAATGTCACCTCCACGTTCGCCGTCGTCGGCGGGCTTCGCGGCGGTGCATACTCGGCCGCCAAAGGCGGACTGACCGCGCTGACGACCCACATCGCCTGCCAGTACGGCGCGCAGGGCATCCGGTGCAACGCAGTCGCCCCAGGCGTCACCATCACCCCGATGGTCGAGCACCGGTTGCAGAACGAGGGGTTCCGCAAGATGCAAACCGAGATGACCCCGCACACCCGGTTGGGCCGGGTCGAGGACATCGCCGCCACCGTGGCCTTCCTGTGCTCTGAGGGCGGCAGCTTCATCAATGGGCAGACCATCGTCGTCGACGGCGGCTGGAGCTCGACAAAGTACCTCTCCGAGTTCGCGCTGAGCGCCAAGTGGGTTGCGGAATGAACGTTTTCGCCGCCCTCGATCAGGCCGCTGCCCGCTTCGGCGACCGCGGCGCGGTGTTCCTGGGCGAACACCAACTGCACACCTGGACGCAGCTGCGCGACCGCGCGTTGCGGCTGGCCACCTCGCTGAAATCGCTCGGGGATCGTGGCACCCGCATCGCCGTCGCCAGTGAGAACCGGCCCGAGATCGTCGAGCTGATGTTCGCCATTTGGGCGTCCGAGTGTGTGTTCGTGCCGATCAACTACAAACTGCACCCGCGCGAGATGGCAGACATCCTCGCCGATGCCGGCGCCGCACTGGTGTTCGCATCACCCAAGATCACCGAAGGTCTGAGCGCTGCCACCGGCGCCCCGGTCGAAACCATTGGCAGCCAGTCCTATTCAGAACGTTTCGGCGCCGCACCGGCCGCGCCGCCGGTCACTCATCCGTCCACCCTGGCCTGGCTGTTCTATACCAGTGGCACCACCGGTAGATCCAAGGGCGCCATGCTGTCCCACCGCAACCTGATGGCGATGACGCTGGCGCACCTGGCCGATTTCGACGATCCGGACGAGAACTGCAGCCTGATCCACGGCGCCCCGATGTCCCACGGCTCCGGCCTGTACATCCCGCCCTACGTGCTGCGCGGCGCCCGCCAGGTGATACCGGAATCCGCCGCGTTCGAACCCGACGAGTTCCTGGACCTGTGCGGCCACCACCCCGGCAGCAGCGCCTTCCTGGCGCCGACCATGGTGCAGCGCCTGCTCCAGACCGGCCGGCCCCGACCGGTCAACCTGAAAACCGTGGTGTACGGCGGCGGCCCGATGTACGTCGACAGCCTCAAGAAGGCACTGGCCGCCTACGGCCCGATCTTCGTACAGCTCTACGGGCAGGGCGAGGCACCGATGACGATCACCGGGCTGCGCCGCGCCGATCACGTCGGCGCCGACGATGCGACGCTGGGCTCGGTCGGGTATCCGCGCTCCGGGGTCGAGGTGGCCGTGCTGAACGACGACGGCACCCAGGCGGCCGTCGGGGAGATCGGTGAGATCGTCTGCCGCGGCGACGTCGTCATGTCGGGCTACTGGAACAACCCGACCGCCACCGCCGCCACCCTCAAGGACGGCTGGCTGCACACCGGCGACATGGGCGCTTTCGATGCCCGCGGCTACCTCACCTTGCGCGACCGGTCCAAGGACGTGGTGATCAGTGGCGGCAGCAACATCTATCCCCGCGAGGTGGAGGAAGCACTGCTGGCGCATCCCGACGTTGTCGAGGCCGGTGTGGTCGGCGCGCCGGACCCCGAGTGGGGTGAGGTGGTGGTCGCGTTCGTGGTCGGGAAGGTGGACCCGGGCGTGCTCGACAAGCACCTGCTGGAACGCATCGCCCGGTTCAAGCGGCCCAAACGCTACGAGTTCATCGACACGCTGCCGAAGAACAGCTACGGCAAAGTGCTCAAACGCGAACTGCGCGAGCGGCTGGTTTGACTGCGCGAGCAGACGCAAACTCGCACAAAACTGGCCGCGAAAGTGCGACTCTGCGTCTGCTCGCCAGGATAACGGTCACCACATCAACCCGCGGATCAGCGCGGTCGGCGGAATATCCTCGGCGGCAATCAATCCCGCCGGAGCATCACACACCCAGTCGATCGCGTTGACCACCCGCGCCGCAGTGGACACACATCCGGCGTCGGTCACGTCGAGCGTCGGATGGGACAGCTCAGTGCTCACCTCGATGCGCGGCTCGCCCTCCACGATCACCTTGTGCACCCCGGACTGGCCCTCGGGCGGGTACTCCCAATCGGGCGCGGCCGCCGGGGTCAGCCGGGTGGTGTGCTCGATCGTGATGATGGGAACGCCGCCGCGGATGCCTTCGGCGGCGAATCGGGTACCGGCCAGCTGCCTGGGCTCGACGGTCATCATCGTGCACTCGATGCGCTCGGTCGCGTACCACGGCTCGAAACGCTGACGAACCTCGTCGAGTTCCACCCCGAGACGGTCGGCGAGGTTGCGCACCAGGCCGCCGAACATCGCCGTGATCACCCCCGGCTGGAATGCCATCGGCAGGTCGTCGTCGGGGGTGGTGCCGAAACCCATCGCGGTGCCGGTGTATTCGTAGTCGTCGTAGTTGCCGTAGTCGAAGATCTCCTTGACTGTCACCGACTCGGCACGCGTGACCAGGCTGAGCGCGGCATATACCGCGGTGTCCCCGGAATACCCGGGGTCGATGCCGTTGACATACAGCGAGGAGTTCCCCGCCGAACATGCCTCCTCAAGCGGCACCCGCAACCAGTCGTCGGCCTGGCGCGGAGTCACCAGCCACACCATGGAGGTTCCGACGACGTTGATCCCCGCCGCCAGGAACCGCGACATCTGCTCGATCGCCTCCATCGGCCTGGTCTCGCCCAAGGCTGTGTAGACCACACAATCGGGCCCGAGCGCGATGAGCGCGTCGATGTCGTCGGTCGCGATGACACCCGTCGGCTCGGCGATTCCACACAATTCGGCAGCATCGCGCCCGATCTTGTCCGGGCCGGAGGCGTGAACACCCACCAACTTGAGATCCGGCCTGCCGATGATCGCGGCCAGCGAATGCCTGCCCACGTTCCCGGTCGAGAATTGGACCACTCTGCGCATCGTCAATCCTGTTCCTGCTCAGTAGTCGGGGATCGGCAGCGGCGAGTTGTTCGAGTCGATACCGCCGTCAACGTGGAAGATGGCGTTCGTTGCGTAGCAGTCGCGCGTGGACAGATACACGCACAACCTTCCGAGGTCCTCCACATCGCCGAGGCGATGCAACGGCGTCGCCTCCTTCATCTTCTCCAACGACCCGGGTAACAAGTCAAGGCTTCCTTGTAAACCATCGGTCGCGAACGACCCCAGCGCGATCGCGTTCACCCGGATCTTGGGCGCCAACTCCTGCGCCATCGCACGGGTGAGCGCCTCAAGACCGCCTTTTGCCGTGCAGTAGGCGGTCAAGGCACGGATGCCGAACCGGGCCGACCCCGAAGAAATGTTGACGATCGAGCCGTGTCCGGCCGCGATCATGTGTGGCGCGACAAGCTGACTCATGATGAACGCCGAAGTGACACACCAGTCGAAGGTGTGCCTGAAGTCCTCGTCGGTGATGTCGAGGAACCGCGCATAGGTGGACCCGCCGACGTTGTTGATCAGGATGTCGATGCGGCCGAACCGCTCCATGGCCGTGCCCACCACTCGCTCCCCGTCGGGCCGGCTCATCGCGTCGGCGACCACCGCCATACCCTTACCGCCCGCGGCTTCGATGCCGGCGATGGTCTCGACGATGTCGGATTCCGTTCTCGCCGTGCCGACTACCGTGGCGCCGGCCTCTGCCAGCACTCGCGCGATACCCTGCCCGACGCCCTTTCCGGCGCCGGTAACGATCGCGACCTGACCTTCCAGGCCGAACTGCTCCATTGCCATGGCGTTCCTCTCCGTTGAGGCAGCTGCCGAAATGGCGTTCCAGCAGGGAAATGTCGAGTGGAACCCTGCTGGAATGCCATTTCGGCGCGGGTGGAGTAGCCGATTGACTGCCCAGTTTGATTGACTATAGTCAGTCTGCATGAACTTGCCAACGTTCAATCTGAAGCGTGGCGGAAGTGCGGACGAGGTGACGCGCCCGTCGGCCAGCGGGCTCGACGAACACCTGGAGGCATCCCTGCGTGCGCAGCGCCAGGCCGACAAATGGCTCATCTCCGGCAGCCTGCTGATCGGCTCCGCAGCCCTCGGCATCTTCGGCCTGCCCCTGTTCCTCAGAGGCGTCTGGCTGCTTCGCAAAGCTCAGCGCGACGGATTGTCGGTCCGGCCGATGCTGGTCACACTGATCGGTTATCTGGTCATCATCGACGCAGCGATCAACACCGTCGGCTGGGCACTCGATGTCGCCGCCAACCACACGATCCTCGCCCGAATCCTGTTGAACGGCTGGGGTGCAATGTTCGACGCCGGCTACTTCTGGCACTACAACGAGCTGTGGATCGGAGGCGCTGCCGGACCCGGCGAAAAGGCGATGGAAGTCGGCATGATCCTCACCGTCTTTACCATGCGGATCGCCGCGGGTATCGGCTTCCTGCAGATGAAGCGGTGGGGCCACCAGTGGATGATCATCACCTGCTGGATGGGGATCGTCATCTGGTGTCTCTACGTGTTCAACATGACGATGTTCGCCGATGTCCGCTTCGCCGGCGTCGTGCTGCCGGTCGTCGGGTGGTGGCTCTACGACATCTTCTACATCACCCCGTTCCTCGCGATCCCGTACCTGCATTCGGTCAACCGCGAGATCTTCTCCGACTAGTCCAATGACTTCACTCATTGACTGCAATCAGTAAGTGAGTTAGAAATGAGCGGACCATGACGCCACAGACCAAGCAGTCGGCACGCGAGTTGCGCCGATTGCAGACGCGGGAACGGATACTCGGCGCGGCCGTCGCCGAATTCCAGGCGTCGGGCATGGCCGGGGCGGATGTCGGTGCGATCGTCAGTGCCGCAGGCGTCGCCCACGGCACCTTCTTCTTCCACTTCCCCAGCAAGGAGCACGTCCTGCTGGAACTGGAGCGGCGCGAAGAGACGCGCATGGCAGCCGAATTCGCCGGCTTTCTGGAGAACACGCATGATCTCGCGACGGCGCTGACCGAGCTCGTCCGCCTGGTGGGCAGCCTGGAGCAACGATTCGGACCGCTGCTGTTCAAAGAATTACTCGCGCTGCACTTCTCGCCGACACGTCCCACCAAGGACGAATGGAGCGACCACCCGATGATCGTTCTGCTCGTCCGTGAGATCGAGCGTGCCCGCGGCGACGGCGAGGTACATCCCGAGGTCGACGCCTTCTACAGCGCCGCATTCTTCATGCTGGGGATCTACGGCGTCCTGACCACCACCGCCAACAGCCAGCACCGCGACGCGATGCTGGCCAACTTGGTCATCACCGCACGACGAGGACTGGAGGTCCGATGAATCATCCTTTCTGCGAGGAGAACTGACGTGGCCGGCTGGATCTGGGAGATACTCCGCTACGTGGCCGCCTGGGGCGGCACCGGCTTGATCATCTGGTTCTGGTACTGGATGTTCTCCAACATCGGCACCTTCTGACGACGTGACGCAGCAGATGCCCGAACTCGACGAAGCCCACGCCATGGCGACCGAGCGCAGTTGCGCCGTCACCGCCGTGGCGTTGAGCGACCAGCGCCGCACTGGCGCGCGCCTGGTCAGCGGCCAGCACCGCGGCTTCGGTCTGAGTTCCCTGCTCGACGTCGTGCACGTGCCCTATCCGCCGCGTCGTGACTGGACCCGCCGAACGCTGACCTGCGGTGTGGCACTGCAGTGCTCGCCATCCAAAGAGCGCATCCTCGACTACCGACTCAACGAGCTCTCGACCCGCGAACTGGCGGCACTCACCCTCGTCGAGGCCGGCGTCGCGCTGGGCTGGGTCGCCGAGAACTGGCCCGGGCTGCTGGCAGACCTTCGCGCAGCGCTGCCACACCTGGAACCGGCCGGCGCGGACATGGACGCCAAGGAGATGCTGAACCGGGCCATCGCCCTGGCGCGTACCTCGCAGCAGTTCTCGATCGACCCACTGCTCGGCACCCTGCCGCGGGCATACACCCTGCCGCAGGGCCTGTCCGACAAGCTGCGCCGTACCTTCGGGCGGTTGCCATGGACCACAAACCAGAAGCGCTCGCCAGCCCCACATTCCGTCCCTGCCGGCGGGGACGGCGGGGTCCGCAACTCGAACCTGCCCCCACCCAGCCGGCCTCAGGACAACGACCTCGACATCACCCCCGACCACCGGCCGGGCATCCCCTACCCGGAATGGAACGCGTGGACAAAGAGCTTCATGCCGGACCACGTCGCGGTTCTGGAGCAAGCCCGTTCCAGCCGCGACCGGCAGCCCGGCACAGTCGCCGTCGACGTCCGGAAGTGGTTCGAGGAGAACACCCACCGGGCCATGAAGAACCGGCTCGAAGACGGCTCCGACCTCGACGTCGACCAGTACGTCAACCACTTCATCGACCTGACGACCGGTGAGGCGGTCGAACCGCGCCTCTTTCGTGAACTGTTGCCCGCCAGCCGCGACGTGACCACCGCTCTGCTCCTCGACGGCAGCTCCTCGCTGGGCGTACACGGGGGCAGCATCTTCAAACTCGAGCTCGCCTGCGCCGACGCTCTGTCCCGCGCGATGACCTCGGCCCGGGAACGCCACGGCATATTCACGTTCACCGGGAACACCCGCCATCGCGTGGAAGTCAGCTGCCTCAAGGACTTCGCGGACCGCCGTTTCGTCCCGCCTGGCAGCCTGGGCCTGTCCACCGGCGGCTACACCCGACTCGGTGCGCCGCTGCGGCACATGACCAGCCGCCTGCTCGCACAGCCCTCGGAGCGCAGGTTGCTCATCGTCATCGGCGACGGCCTGATCTCGGACGAAGGCTACGAGGGCCGTTACGCCTGGGCCGATGCCGCCCACGCCGTGGAGGAAGCCAACGACGCCGGGGTCTCCATGTACTACGTCGGCGTCGGCCCCGTCCGCGTCGATCCCCTGCCGGAAGTGTTCGGACCCAAACGATCCCAACGCATCCGACGAATCGAAGAACTTCCCCGCGTCCTCGCCCACGTCCACCGGGAGCTGGTATCTGTATGACCGAAAACACCTACTACGCCAACGCCAACGAAGTTCAGCTGTTCGAGCAGGCCTGCCGCCAGCGCCTGCCGGTGATGCTCACCGGGCCGACAGGATGCGGCAAGACCCGCCTCGTCGAGCACATGGGCCTGTTGCTCAGCCGTCCGGTCGTCACCATCAGCTGCCACGACGACCTGACCAGCTCCGACCTCGTCGGCCGGTTCATGGTCACCGGGGGCGACGTGGTCTGGACCGACGGTCCCCTCACGCGGGCCGTCAAGGCCGGGGCGATCTGCTATCTCGACGAGGTTGTCGAAGCGCGTCACGATTCGTTGGCCGTCCTGCACTCGCTCACCGACCACAGGCGCACGCTCTACCTGGATCGTGCGGGTGAAGTCGTCCATGCGCCAGAGACTTTCATGCTGGTGTGCTCCTACAACCCCGCCTACCGAAGCTCACTCAAAGAACTCAAGCCCTCGTTCCGGCAGCGGTTCGTCACGCTGCCGATGCGGTACCTGCCGCCTGAACGCGAGGCAGAGGTGATCGTCGCCGAAGCCGGCGTCGGACTGCCCACCGCACAGCGACTGGTCCGGTGCGCCACCGCGATCCGTACCGCGGACGAGGCATTCCACTTCGAACCGCCCTCCACTCGGGTACTCGTCACGGCGGCACACCTGATCGCCGCCGGTGCCACGGAACTCGAAGCCGCAGAGGCATGTGTCCTCGCCCCGCTGTCCAGCGACGGCGCCATCACCGAAGGGCTGCGGGAGGTCGCGTCCGCGTGCCTGTCCGCCGCCGATGCCGGCAGCTCAAGCGCCTAGGAAGGAATCGCCGCCATGGTGGATCAGAAGGAAAAGAACCGCAAGAAAGCCCTCATCGTCCTGCAAATCGTCATCTACGGATACCTGCTGGCGATGTTCGGAATCCAGCTGTACATGTCGTTCACCCGGGGCTGGTGGGACCTGTGAAAGTCACCGCATCCGTCCCGGCAGAGGGTTCGCTCAACCTGGAGGAGCACCACGAACAATCCCGGCTGGCACAGCGGCGGGCCGACAAGTGGATGATCGTCGGTGCGGCACTGATGGGCATGTGGGCACCCGGACTCATCGGCTTCCCCATCTTCATGCGCGGCGTGTGGTTACAGCGCCAGGCACTCCGCGCGGGGTACTCCGTCCGGCCGATGATCGTCACGCTCATCGGATATCTCGTGCTGATCGACGGCATGCTCAACAGCCTCGGGTGGGCCCTCGACCTGGTCGCCAACCACACGCTGATCAACCGGGTGCTGATGGTCGGCTGGGGCGCCATGTTCGACGCCGGCTACTTCTGGCACTACAACGAACTATGGATGGGCGGCGCCGCCGGGCCGGGCGAGAAGTCCATGGTGTTCGGCATGATCCTCACCGTCTTCGCGATGCGGTGCGCCGCCGCGATCGGCTTTCTGCAGATGAAGCGCTGGGGCCACCAGTGGATGATCATCACCTGCTGGATGGGTGTGCTGATCTGGTGCCTGTACGTGTTCAACATGACGATGTACGCCGATGTGCGCTACGCAGGCGTCGTGTTCCCGGTCATCGGGTGGTGGCTCTACGACATCTTCTACATCACCCCCTTCCTCGCGATCCCGTACCTGCACACGGTGAACCGCGAAATCTTCTCCGACTGAACACAATTCATGTAGCACTTAGGAGAGACACCGTGACGACCACACCTGAAACAACCGAAGACCAGAAATCCGAGGACCTCCCTCCCGGCACCACGCCCTACTACGCGCGCATGCACAAGTGGATCAAGCGCGCGGTCCTGGTGTGCCTGGTCGCCCTCGTCCTCGAGGGCGCCTTCACCCTGCCGTTCATGGCCGTCTACTACGGCTACCCGACCTTGAGCCTGACCGAGATCTGCAGTGAGCTGCTCAAAGTCCGCTATTCCGACGACACCCTCGAATGCAAGGTCCCGTACCCGGCATTCGGGCCGCCCGAGGGAGCCGAAGGCAAGGACACCGCGCAGGACGAGTGGGGCATCCAGCCGGTGCCCAAGTACCACCGGATCGGTTTCCGTGAACTGGTGCGAATCCATGACGAGCGTGAGGCACGCCAAGCCGCCGAACAACAGCCGAGCCCGTAGGAGTCGCCGTGCCGGAGTCACTCGAACGCCACGCCGAGAACTGGGATCTGCGCCACCAGGATTTCAACGACAACGACTTCCTGTACGACGTCTACTCGGTGATGCGACAGCAATCGCCGTTCGCGCGCACCGACAAACCATTTCTCAGTGCGACGCCGGCGGGCGCGTGGGTGGCGGTGCGCTACGCGGAGTGCGTCAAGATTCTGCAGGACTGGGAGCACTTCTCAAGCAATCCGACGCCCGAGGGCGCTGAGCAACTCGCCGGGGATCTGGTGATCACCCTCGACCCGCCGCGGCAGCAGAAGTTCCGCAAGGTCCTGAACCCGTACTTCTCACCGGCGCGGATGAAGGCGCTGCGACCCGAGATCGGCGCCGAGACCGACCGTCTCATCGACGATCTGATCGAGAACGGCTCCGGTGACCTGGCCCAGATCGCCTGGCGTCAGCCCGGAATCGTGTTCTTCAAGTATCTGCTCGGCATGCCGATCGAAGACGTGCCGCTGTGCGTCGAACTGACCGACACGGCGCTCAACGGCGCCACCGAGCAGGACCGGATGAGCGCCTGGAGCGGGCTGTATCACCACCTGCACAACGCCGTGACCGCACGCATGGACCAGCCGCCCCGCGACGACATGATCGACGTCCTGTTGTCCGCCGGGATCGACGGAGAGAAACTGTCTTTCGGCGACGTCGTGTCCAACGCCATGCTCCTGGTCCAGGCCGGCCTCGAGACCACTACCAGCGCAATGTCTTTCGCCTATCACTACCTCGCCACCAACCCGGCCGAGCGCGACCGCCTGATCGGCGATCCCGAACTCCTGACCCGCGCGGTCGAGGAGTTCATCCGATTCGCCGGGTCGATCCATGGCATCCCCCGCACCGTGGCCAAAGAGGTGGAACTCAACGGCTGCACGTTCTCGCCCGGCGAGTCGGTCATCGTCAACTACGCCGCCGCCAACCGCGACGAACAGGAGTTCCCCGACGCGGGCCGGTGCATCCTCGACCGCCGCGAGAACCGGCACCTCGGCTTCGGCGCCGGCGTGCACCGCTGCCTCGGGTCCAATCTGGCTCGACTGGAATTCCAGGTGGGCCTGGAGCGGGTGCTGTCCCGAATGCCCGATTTCACGCTCGCAGCGGGGGCGCAAGCCACGTTCCACGGCAACTCCGTCACCCGCGGATTTCGCTCGGTCCCGGTCACTTTCACGCCCGGCAGCCGGACCGTCACATGACCTACCGGGTCGTGCAGTGGACGACGGGCAACGTCGGTCGCAAGTCGGTCCACGCCATCGTCGCGAATGCCGATCTCGAGCTTGTCGGCTGCTATGCCTGGGCACCCGACAAGGTGGGCAGGGACGTCGGCGAACTCTGCGGCATCGAACCGCTGGGCGTGACCGCCACCGATGACGTCGACGCGCTCTTGGCCCTGCAACCGGACTGCGTCGTCTACAACCCGATGTTCGCCGACGTCGACCTGCTGGTCCGCATCCTCGGCGCCGGCATCAACGTCGTCACCACCTCCGAGTTCATCAACGGAGACAACCTGGGCGACGGCCGCGATCGGGTCATCGACGCCTGCAAACGCGGCGGCTCAACGATATTCGGCAGCGGCATCAACCCGGGTTTCATCCAGTTGTTCGCCGTCGTCACCGCAGGCATCTCCGATCGCGTCGACCGGATCTCCATCCTCGAGTCGTTCGACACCACGATCTACAACTCGCCGGCCACCGAGATCCCGATGGGCTTCGGCTATCCCATCGACCACCCCGACCTGCAAGCAGTCACCGAGAAGGGATCAGGCATCTTCCGGGAAGCGGTCCAGCTCGTCGCGGGTGCGCTCGGCATCGAACTCGATGGCATCCGGTGCGACGCCACCTACGCCCAGACCACCCAAGACCTGGATCTGCCCGGCGGCTGGACCATCGCCGCCGGCTGCGTCGCCGGCATCGACGTCCGGTGGTCGGGCATGGCCGGTGGGCGCGACGTGATCGAGATCCGCGGCGTCTGGACGAAGGGCCAGTCGCTGGACCCTGCCTGGTCGACCGCGTTCGGTTACACCGTCACCGTGGAGGGCAGGCCGACCATCAAGAGCACCTTGAGCTTTGAACCTCCGCCGGACTTCGTAGCCGAAACCATCGAGGACTTCATCATGCTCGGCCTCACGATCACCGCCATGCCCGCAATCACCGCGATCCCCGCCGTGGTGGCCGCGCCCCCGGGCATCGCCACCTACAACGACCTGCCCCTACTGATGCCACGAGGTGTACTCCATGTCTGACAGGACCTACCGGATCATCCAGTGGATGACGGGCGACGTCGGCCGGGCCGGCGTGCGGCACTTCGCCGAGAGTCCGGTGTTCGACCTCGTCGGCGTCCTGGTGCACAGCGAAGACAAGGTGGGCAAGGACGCCGGTGTGATCGCGGGTATCGCTCCGATCGGTGTGACCGCCACCGACGACGTCGACGCCGTCGTCGCGCTCGACGCCGACTGCGTGTTCTACACGCCGATCATCATGGACGTCGACACCGTGTGCCGGCTGCTACGGTCAGGCAAGAATGTCGTGACCACGAGCGGGTTCTTCCATCCCTCACCGGATTTCCGCGAGCCCGCCGAGCAGATCCGGGCCGCCTGCGCCGACGGCCGGACCTCGTTCCACGGCGGTGGTATCCATCCCGGTTACGCCGGGGACATCCTCCACTCACCTTGGCCCGGGTGATGAGCAGGATCGACACCATCCATGTGTACGAGGTCGTCGACGTCCTGAAAGACGCCCCGATGGACCACATCGACTGGATGGGATTCGGCAAGGACAAGGACAAATTCCTCACCGAGCCAACAATTCTGGGTCTCGGCATGCCGTTCTTCGCGCAGTCGATGCACATGATCGCCGACGGCCTTGGCGTGACCATCGACGAGGTGACCGCGGCCGAGGTCGAAGTCGCGACCGCTGCCGCGGACATCCCCCACGACGAGGGCGTGATCCCGAAGGGCACCGTCGCCGCGCAACGCCACGAATGGACCGCGTGGGTGGGCGGGAAGCCACTGATCGTCTTCCACGCGATCTATCTGACCGCCGACCCCGACACACTCGAACCGGCATGGGATTGGGGCGAGACCCGGTACGAGATCGTGATCGAGGGCGACCCGCCCACCGAGCTGATCCTCAAAGGTGTCCGGCAGACCGATGGCACCATGACCCATCCCGGCTACGACTGGACGGCCATGGGCGCCATCAACGCGATCCCCGATGTCTGCGATGCCCCGCCCGGCTGGCTGAACCACCTCGACCTCGGACTCATCCGGCCTCGCGGACTGGTCCGCCGATGACGTCTCAGCCGACACTGCACCATGTCGTGTTCGCGGTCGCCGCGGAACGGACAGCCGACATGGTGCAGATGTTTACCGACCTCGGATTCACCTTCAACGCAGCAGAACTCACCGACCTCGGCGTCCACGTGCACCTGGACTGGGACCGCGGCGTCGAGCTGATCAGCCCACTGCCCGGTTCGACCGCGTCGGTTGCGTTGTCTGTCAAAGACTTCCTCGACCGCCACGGCGACGGTGTCTACACCGTGGTCGTCCGCGTGCCGGACGCCGCAGCAGCCGAGGCCGTGACACAGCGGTACGGGTCGGCAACGCGGTTCCGTCAGGGATTCTCCGGTGAAGGCTCCTACCTCGACGAGATCGACTTGTCCGCCCTGGGCCTGCCCCTGACATTCCTGTCCACCAATGTGTAAGCCAAGTGTTTTCGACGCGGGTCTGCCGGCCCTCGACTACTCCGTCACCGACACCCCGCCGCAGATCTACCCGCAGTTCCGGGCGGCCCAGGACGTCGCGCCGATCGCGCTCGGCCCGATCGGGCCCGAGGTACTGTCCTACGAGATGGCCCGCGCCGTATTGCGCGATCCGCGGTTCGGGATCCCCCAGGGCATTCACCTGTCCGCCCACGGCATCACGTCGGGTCCGTTGTGGGACAGGGTGACCCGCAGCATCCTGAACATAGAAGGTGAAGAACACCGGCGATTGCGCAGCCTGGTCGCCCGGGCTTTCACACCGCGTGCCACCGTGCGCATGCACGACGCGATCCACAGCGTCGTCAACGAACTCCTCGACAGTATTCAAGACGCCGGCCGGTGCGAGTTCGTGGCGGACGTCGCGCGGCCGTATCCGATTCCGATCATCTGCGCCCTTTTCGGCGCACCACGCGAGGACTGGCAGCAGTTCTCCCGCTGGGCCGAGGACATCTTCAAAATCGTCAGCTTCGACTGCGATCTCGCCCAGGAGGAGCCGGTCGTATTGAAGGCGTGGGGCGAGTTCGACGATTACATCGACGACATGATCGCCCACCGACGGCGACACCTGACCGACGACCTGCTGTCCGACCTGATCCGCATCGAAGACGGCGGCGACCGGCTGGACGCCGCCGAACTGCGAATGCTGGCGTTCTCCATCCTGATCGCCGGAACCGACACCACCCGCAGCCAACTGGCGGCCTCGATGCAGGTGCTCTGCGACCACCCCGACCAGTGGGCGCTGTTACGGGAGCAGCCCTCCCTGGCCATGCGTACGGTTGAGGAAACCATGCGGCATTCGCCGTCGATGTGCAGCACTGTGCGCAGCGTCGCCGATGACGCCGAGATCGGCGAATACAGTTTTCCTGCAGGGACATTCATCATCGTGAACACCTATGCAGCCAACCGCGATCAGTCCGTCTACGACGATCCGACCCGCTTCGACGTCACCCGCGAGGACCCGCCTCCGATCCTGACCTTCGGTGGCGGCGTACATTACTGCCTCGGCGCGAACCTGGCGCGGCTCGAGCTGTCCGAGGCACTCACGATCCTGTCTCGCCGGCTTCCGAACCCTCGAGTGGCCGGACCGGTTCCCTGGAAGCCGCTACTCGGCCTGAGCGGCCCGACGAGTCTGCCGCTGGAGTTCGACCGATGACGTACAAGATCGACCCGGACGTGCTGCACACCGTGGCAAAGCAGGTCGTCGGCCTGCCGCTGGAAGACGGCGGGCTACTCGCACACGCAATCAAGCGGCTCGCCGGCGAATACCCGGACCTGATCGACACCGGACCCGGGCGCTGGGTGGGCAGCAAAGCCGGAGGAATCCTCGGCAAGGTCCGGTTCCTCTACTTCAGTCCACGCGAGTACGTCGTACTGTTCGGGTCACCCACTGGGACGCAGGGCTTTTCAGGTCGATACAAACACGTTGACATCCACAAGTTCCTGCTCGCCGGCCAGATCGACTCGTACGATCTGGAGTCCGACGACACCGCGCCGTTGCCGACGCTGCTGCCCGGCGAACACACGTGTCTAGAACGCGGGCACGCCCGCGGTCTGACCATCCACCCCGGCTCCTGGCACCTCGAATACGGCCGCGGCGCCGTCGTGACAACGCTGCCCTTCGCCATGGTGGACACGCTGCTGGTGTCTCTGGAGTTCGAATCCGTACGGCGTTCGACGGCCGAGTTCAGCAGGCTGGTCAGCCGGCGATTTCGCCGCCCACCGGGATCCAGCGCCGCAGAACTCTACGACGACGCGTAGAGCTCCTTGAACTTGTTCAAGGACTGCTGGATATCGCCCTTGAGCGCGGCCGCGACCACCATGCCGATCGGCCCGAACAGCGCAGGGCCACCGAGGTGCACGTCGAAGGACACTTTCGCGCCCTCTCCCCCGTCCACCGGCGCGGGCGTGATCTTTCCGATCAGTTTGACCTTCACCCCGCCGCGTCCATCGCCGTTGAGGGTCAGCGACTGCGGCGGCTTGTAGTTCACCAGCGTCCACTTCACGCGGTTCAACATGCCCTTGACTTCGACGATTGAGTCGATCACCGTGCCCTTTTCCAGGGTTTCTGGCAGCTTCGACCGCCAGGCTCGGTGGATGCTGAGCCACTCGTCGTATCGGGACAGGTCAGAGGCGTACTCCCACGCCTTCTCCGGCGGCAACGGAACTTCGACGGAGACAGACAATTTGGCCATAGGTTACTGCTGCGGTTCGTCCTTGTTGATGGCGTTCTTCGCCGCTTCCTGCGCCTTGTCGACCGCGCCGGAGTACTTGCCCTGCGTCTTCTCGTCGACCATGTCGCCGGCCTTGTCGATGGCCTGCTCGACCTTGTCAGCATTCTGCGACAGCAGGTCCTTGGCTTTGTCCAGGAATCCCATCAGCCCACCCTATCGTTTTCGATTTCCAACTGAACGCCCGACATTCTTCCCTCTGCCAGCTATCTCCACAACCGGCGCTTCTCGCCCAGCACCCGACCCTGGACCCACCACAGCGCCTCGATCAGCGCGGCTCCAACCAGGCCAATGCCCAGCGCAACACCGGTGACCTTGAGATTCGAGGGATCCAGCATGAACACGCGTTGGGCCAACGGCAAACAGAAGATCAGCACATATGCCAGCCCCGAAGCGGCCACCAGGCCCACGCGCCACCACTCATAGGGCCGGGCCACCACCGACAGCACCCACAACGAGGACGCCAGCAACGTGATCAACGCCGCGGTCGAGGCCTGGGCCTGCTCGACCGAACTGGCCTCCCGACCCTGATAGGCCACCAGGTAGGAGACGAACGTGACCGTGCCCACCACCAGACCAGAGGGCAGCGCCGCGGTCATCACCCGGCGCACGAAACCCGAGTGCGCTCGTTCGTTGTTGGGGGCCAGCGACAGGATGAAGGCCGGGATGCCGATGGTGAACCAGGCCGCGATGGTGACGTGGATCGGCTGGAACGGGAACAACAGCGGGTCGGTGCCGAACCACTTGGAGGACAGCCCCGCGAGTCCGACCAAAATCGCCAGCAGCACCGAGTACACCGTCTTGGTGAGGAACAGGTTCGAAACCCGCTCGATGTTGCCGATCACCCGCCGGCCCTCGGCGACCACATAGGGCAGCGTGGCGAACTTGTTGTCCAGCAACACGATCTGTGCCACCGCGCGAGAGGCCGAGCTACCCGCGCCCATCGCGACGCCGATGTCGGCATCTTTTAGGGCCAGCACATCGTTGACGCCGTCGCCGGTCATGGCCACCGTATGCCCACGCGTCTGCAGCGCATGCACCATGGCCCGCTTCTGATCGGGGCGGACCCGGCCGAACGTGGTGTACTCTTCCAGTTTGTCCGCCAGCTCGTCCGGTTCGTGGGGCAGCCGGCGGGCATCCATCGTCTCACCGTGCAGGCCCAGTTTGCCGGCCACCGCACCAACCGAGACCGCATTGTCTCCAGAGATCACCTTGACCGAAACATGCTGGGAAGCAAAGTAATCAAGCGTTTCGCCGGCGTCGGGCCGGATCCGCTGCTCCAGCACCACCAGGGCAACCGGAGTCACCGTGCCGGGGGCCTGCGGCGCGTCGACCGCCCGATCGGAGGACCCGACCAGCAGTACCCGCAGCCCCTGCGCGCCGATCGCCTCGGCCTGCTCGGCCACCGGCGAGGCGGAATCCAGCAGCACGTCGGGGGCTCCGATCACCCAGTTGCCGTGCTCGCCGTAGGACGCGCCACTCCACTTGGTGGCCGATTTGAACGGGGCCGTCGCGGTGGCCGTCCATCCCGGCGGCGTCTGGAAGGCCTCGGCGATGGCCACCATGCTGGCGTTCGGCCGGGTGTCATCGGCGGCGAGCTGCGCCAGTGCAGAGGCGACCTCGGTCGTGGGGCACCCGTCACACGCCGTGAGATCGCTTACCCGCATACCGTTTTCGGTGAGGGTTCCGGTCTTGTCCGCGCACACCACGTCAACCCGGGCCAGGCCCTCGATCGCGGGCAGCTCGTTGACCAGGCACTGCCGCCGGCCCAGCCGCACCACCCCCACCGCGAATGCGATCGAGGTCATCAGCACCAGACCTTCGGGCACCATCGGCACCAGTGCGCCCACCATCCGCAGCACCGGCTCATGCCACACCGCATCGGTGGTGAAGATCTGACTCATGATTATTCCCAACGACTCTCGCCAACCGCCCTCGCTGTCGACGATGTCCTGGTAGGTCTGTTCGACCGAATCCAGCATCCGGGGGTCGGTGGTGAACAGCTGGGTGTAGATGGTGAGCAGACCGGCGGGCACCAGCAGATACGTGATGAACTGCAGGATCTTGTTGATGCCGTTACGCAGTTCGGATTTCACCAAGGTGAACCTGGAGGCCTCCTCGGCAAGTTTGGCGGCGTAGGCCTCGCGCCCCACCTTGGTGGCCCGGTAGGCACCGGAGCCCGCTACCACGAAACTGCCCGACATCACCTGCTCGCCAACATCTTTGACGATCGGATCGGCCTCACCGGTCAGCAATGACTCGTCGACCTCAAGATTGGATTCCTCGAGCACCTCGCCGTCGACGACGATCTGATCGCCGGGCCCGAGTTCGATGATGTCGTCGAGCACCACTTCGCTGGGTAGCACTGCGCGGCTACCGGATTCGCGCCGCACGGTCGGCTTCGCCTGGCCGACGATGGCCAACTTGTCCAGGGTCCGCTTCGCCCGGATCTCCTGGATGATGCCGATCCCACTGTTTGCGATGATCAGCAAGCCGAACGCGCCGTTGATCAGCGAGCCGGTGGACAGCACGATCAGGAACAGCACACCGAGGATCGCGTTGATCCGGGTGAACACATTGGCCCGCACGATCTCGGAGACACTGCGAGCCGCGCGCGTCGGGACGTCGTTGCTCTTACCTTCGGCGACCCGCTGGGCCACCTCGGCTTCGCTGAGACCAGCGACAGTGATCGTCGTCATGCGCGCGCAGTCCTCGTCCCGTCTTCAGTCGTGTGATCAGACGTCAGTTTGCCACTCGAGGGCTGCTAAAACTCCCACCACGGGTCGAGCGCCGCGCACTCGGCATCCACCCGTTGCCCTGGCCGTGGCACTGCGATCTGCACACCGGCCGGATCGGCCGCCGACAGCAACCGCCGCACCGGATCCGCCCACGGATGCGGGGCCAGCCGGAACGTCGCCCAGTGCACCGGTACCAGCAGCCCCGAATCGGTGACGTCGAGGTGAGCGCGCACCGCTTCTTCGGGATTCATGTGGATATCGGGCCAGCTCGGGTGATATGCCCCGATCGGCAGCAGCGTCAGGTCGAAAGGCCCGTGCTCCGAACCGATTTCGGAGAAGCTCTTGGTGTAGCCGGTGTCTCCGCCGAAGAACGCCCGGTGCTGAGGCCCGACGACGGCCCACGACGCCCACAGCGTGGTGTTGCGCTGGAACAACCGTCCCGAGAAGTGCCGGGCCGGTGTGCACACCAGGGTGAGCTCGCCGATCCGGTGACTCTCGTTCCAGTCCAACTCGACGATGCGGTCTTCGGGTATCCGCCACTTGCGCAGGTGCGCCCCGATCCCGAGCGGCACCACAAACGGCGCGCGCTGGGTGCGGGCCAGGCCCAGCACAGTCTCGATGTCGAGGTGGTCGTAGTGATCGTGGCTGATCACCACGGCGTCGACGGCAGGCAGCGCCTCCAGCGGCAGCGGCGGTTCATGCAGCCGCTGTGGGCCCACCACCCGCGACGGCGAACAGCGACGGCTCCAGACCGGGTCGGTCAGCACGCGGTAGCCGTCGATCTCGATCAGTGCGGTGGAGTGCCCATACCAGGACACCGCGCACGCCTGGCCGGCACCGTCGACCGGTACGGCCGGCTCGGCCAGCGGGATCGGCCCAGGCGGCCGGCTGGCAGAACGCGGGCCGAACATCTCGGCTATCAGCATGCGCCACTCCTCGCGGCTCATGGTGATCCCGGGTGATGCCGGCTCGGCGTTGACGAACACACCGTCCGCGTACTGCGTGGACCGTGCCGCCACCGGCCGGATCGCGTTGGGGAGCGCGCCCACCGAGGCATAGGTCCCGTTCAGTGCGCGCAGCAACCACCCACCGGCCAGCAACGACACCGACCTGGCACCCATTCGCAGCGCCGCGCGCAGCACGTCAGGCCCCGGTGAAGTTCGGCGGACGCTTCTCGATGCGGGCCACCTGCGCCTCGATGACGTCCTTGGAGGCCCACGCCTTGTCGAACAGCTCCTTGTGGACCGGCCAGGACTCCTCGTAGGCACCGTCGTCGTTGAGTACGCGCTTGGCGTGCTGCAACGCCAGCGGGGCGAACCCGGCGAGCTCGGCAGCCCACTTCTGCGCGTCGGCCAGGGTGCCGATCCGGTTGGCCATACCGGTCTGCAGAGCGGTTTCGGCGGTGAGCTTCTCGGCACCGAGGAGCATGCCGCGCGCCCGGCCATGGCCGACGAGCGACGTCAGCCGCCGGATGCTCCAGTTGTCCAAGGCCAGGCCGTACTTGGCGACCGGGAACTGGAAGTAGGCATCGGGGGCCACGACCCGAAGGTCGCAGATCATGGACAAGATCACGCCGGCACCGATCGCCGGGCCGTTGATCGCGCCGATGACGGGCACCGGGGCCGCGTCGATCGCCAGGTTCAGCGCCAGCGCCTTGTCCGGAAGCTTCTCGGCCATACCCGCGGCGTCGGTGAGGTCAGCTCCCGAACTGAAGACCCGGCCGGCGCCGGTCAGCACGATGGCCCGGATGTCCTGCTCAGCGGCATGCTCGACCGCTTCCCGCAAGCTGTCGACAAGCTCGCAGTTCAGCGCGTTGCGCCGCTCCTCGCGTTGCAGTTCCAGGGTCAGGACACTGCCGTCTCTGGTCACACCAATCATGTGGCCAGCCTAAAGCGTGTCGAACAACTGGCAGTTGTCGAGTCGACGGACTGGCGGCACGGCCTGGCAGATAGCTGAATACCCTCCCGTGATTGGAGCGTGTCTTCGCTGGCAGGGGACCTGTCGGTGGGTCGTGAAACGCTGTTGGGTGATGAGTCGGCACACCACTTTCCGGTTCTGCCTCGAACCTACAGTCGAGCAGCGTGAGGTGCTGGCTCGGCATGCCGGGGCCTCGCGGTTCTCGTTCAACCAGTGCTTGAGATTGGTGAAATCCTCACTCGACCAACGCAAGCTCAATCCTGGTGTCGAAATGCCATGGACGGGGTTTGATCTGATCAACACGTTCAATGCGTGGAAGAAAACTGCCGACGCCGGACGGGTCTTCGTCGTCGATCACCGCGGCATTGCCGAGGTCAACGTGACAGGTCTGATCTGGCGGCATGACGTGTACCAGCAGGTGTTCGAAGAGGCCGCTGTCGACCTGAGTAAAGGCTTGAAAGCGTGGTCGGATTCGCGGTCGGGCAAGCGAAATGGCAAGCGTGTCAGGTTCCCGAAATTCAAAAGAAAGACACGCGAAATCCCATCGTTTCGGCTGCGCAACAAGTATCCCACGGGCAAACGGCCGGCGATCCGTGTGGGGGATGGTAACCGTCCTCGTTCGGTGACCCTGCCCGGCATCGGGGTGATCAGTGTGCATGACGACACCCGCCGGGTGCGGTGCATGCTGACCAAGGGGCGGGCGAGAATCCTGTTCGCCACCATTAGCTGCCACGGGGGCCGATGGTGGATCTCGCTGAACGTTGTGGCCGCCGACCTGCACCCGAGTCTGCAGCACGCGACCCGCCCTAGCGATGGCGGCTGGGTGGGCGTGGACCGCGGCCTGTCGGCATTTGTAGTCGCCGCCACTGCGGACGGTACCGAGGTCGCTCGCATCGCCGACGCGCCCAAGGCGTTGGCCGCTGGGATACAGCAGCAACGACGGCTGACGAAGTCGTTGTCACGCAAAGAGAAAGGATCACAACACCGCAAGGATGCCGCCGCCCGACTCGGGCGGCATCACTATCACGTCGCCAATGTTCGGCGCCATTTTCTCCACCAGGTGTCGGGCGAGCTGGTCAAGACTCACGACCGGATCGTCATCGAGAACCTCAACGTGGCGGGAATGCTGACAAACCATCGCTTGGCTCGGGCCATATCCGATGCCGGCTGGTCGGAGTTCGCCCGGATGCTGCGCTACAAACAGGCGTGGCGCGGCGGACAGATCATCGAGGCCGACCGTTGGTATCCGTCGACCCGGCTATGCCCCCAATGCGGGGCAGTCGATCATGCAATGACGTTGGCAGATCGGGTATTTGCCTGTCGTTGCGGGCATACCGCCGACAGAGACACCAACGCGGCGACGAATCTGGCCCGATGGAGCCAGGCCTATCACGACCCGCCCCGAAC
>NZ_VCMY01000063.1:0-24873 GCF_005924235.1 Mycobacterium sp. DBP42 | reverse complement strand
GAAAGGCCCGACCGAACATCACAGGAAAAGCTGGGCAGACCAGCGGCTACAGGCTGCCCACCACCCACAGCACGGCAAAGATCAGTCCCGAGACACCTTCAACAGGGTCGATCCACGGATCGAGGCTAAGACTTCATTCATAGGCGCCCTCCAGATACCACCGGCGCTGCCGGTAACACAACAGCAGAGCAAGATCACCCCCTTCCCTATCTCCAGAGCCCAGCAGCACCTGGACCCGCGCCGTACGTCCGACCCCTCGGTTCTCCGGATCCCACCACCGCTCGTCGACCGGCCACGGCCCCGCCCACCAGCACAACCTGCCGTCCCGGCGGCCGGCGCCGGTCAGCTGCGCCGGATCCGCGGAGAACAATCCGCGGCTGGTGACCCGCACCGGATTTCCTTGTACATCAAGCAGTTCCACCGGGTCGTCGAGCAACACGGTCGGCGAGGGCTCGGGCAGCTGACCGGGCCAGGGTTGCCGAGGATCGGCTCGCGGCACCGGCTCATCCCCCAGCGGGGTGAAGGTGATGCGTTCAGCCGGTCCACGCCCGCCGCTGAGCACCGGGACCTGGACCGCCTCCGGGCCGAGCAGACCCTGAACCCGCAGCAGCGCCCGCCGGGCCCGCAGCCGATCCTCCTCCCCGAGCCCGCCCCACAACGGCAACTGCAGCGCCGCCGCCGACACCACCTCCACCGGCCGCAAGCGCAACATGACGAGGGGCGCACTAGGCCGATCAATGGTGCGGCAGTTCAGCCAGCCGTCCAACTGCCAACGCACCCGATCGGCGGTGGCATCCTCGGTCAGTGGTTCGGCACACCGCCAGACCCGTTCCAGCTCTTCACCGTTGGCGGTTACAGCGTGGATGGCCAATCGGGTGCAGCCCACCCCGGCCGCCTCCAGATGACGGTGCAGATCACTGGCCAGTGACCGTCCCGCGAAGGCTGCGGCATCCACCCGTTCGATCGGCGGGTCACAGTTCATCACCGCGTCGAGTTCGGCGGCCGGATCCCGCCCGGAAGGCCCCCGATCCGGCTCGCCACAAGCGAACCGGTGCGCCGCCACCGCGTCGGCCCCGAACCGGGAGGCAATATCGGTGCGGGACAACTCGGCGAACTGCCCAAGAGTCCGGATACCCATCCGCCACAACAGGTCTGCCAGGTCCTCGCGCCCCGGAGCGGCCAGGGCCGGTTCGGTGGACAGTTGCCGGATCGACAACCCGGACAGAAACCGTGCGTCGGCCCCGGGTTCGACGATGCACCCCGCCCGAGCGGCGAAGACCGCTGTGGAAAGTTGATCGGCGATGCCGACCTGACATTCAGCCCCCGCCGCGGCGACAGCATCGATCAATCGTTCTGCCGCAACCGATTCCGAACCGAAGTACCGTGCCGCGCCGCGGACCGAGAGCACCAGCAGCCCTGGTCGCAGCACCTCGGCGCGCGGTACCAGATCGTCGATGGCAAGCGTCACGTTCTCGAAATGGCGGGCGTCCCTGGCCGGATCGGCGGTGACGACATGCAGTTGCGGGCACCGGCCCTGCGCCTCACGGCGGCGCAGACCGCGCCGGACCCCGGCTGCGCGTGCCGATGCCGAACAGGCGATCACCCGGTTGGCCAAGGTGACCGCGACCGGCACCGTCGACGTCAGACCTGCCGCCGTCGCCGCGGCCACCGCCGGCCAGTCCATACACCAGAGAGCCAGCACCCTGGAATCCGCGGGCATGAGCTACCCGCCTGCCGCACAAGCCGATCCGACGCCCCGGCCCCGGGCCCCCATGGCCAGCCGGACC
This sequence comes from Mycobacterium sp. DBP42, assembly GCF_005924235.1. NCBI lineage: Bacteria > Bacillati > Actinomycetota > Actinomycetes > Mycobacteriales > Mycobacteriaceae > Mycobacterium > Mycobacterium sp. DBP42. The sequence goes on along the minus strand of NZ_VCMY01000063.1, from coordinate 23,086 downwards.
CGGCTGATCCGGCCACGGCCGGGCGTCGGGGCGTCCTGACCGGCACCGACCACCTCGTAACCGGATACCCGCGCCTCCAGCCGGGCCGACGCCCCCTGCCAGTCACCGTCGGTGACCAACAGAGTGCAGCCCTTCTGCCGTGCCCGCGCCACCATCACCCGGGCCCGACTCGGCGGCACCGAACGCCCACCCAGACCGAGCACCACCAGATCCATCCCGTCCATCAGCACCGAGGCCACCTCGACAGGGTCGGCGCCTGGGTCGGGGACCACCGCGAGGCGGCTCAGATCGGCGCCCATCTCCACCGCGGCCAACAGGCCGACATCGGGTTGGCCGATGATCACCGCATGCCCGCCCTCGGCCGTCACCGCCGCCACCATGCCCAGCGACAGCGACCGGGCACCCGTGGCCACCGCGACCGACCCGCGTGGCAGCATCGTCGGTAGACCCTCCGGCAATGCATCAACCTGGGTTTCAGGCGACGACAGCAAAGTTTCCGGAGGCGGCGTCACCGCCGGTGACCGGGGTGCGCCGCGATGCACCGGGCCGACCTTGCCCGACACCGAGGCAATCTTGCGACGGAGGTGTTCTACCTGTTCAGAGCGGGTAAGACGACGCATATCAAGCTCTGCCGCAACAGTCACAACAACACCTCCCGCACCATTCGCAACGCAGCATGTTCGAATATATGTTCGATAGCTCGAGTAAACACCCACCCCCCGACAGCGTCAAGCCGCGGGCGACGGCCACCGACGCGGGAAGCCGCACCGGTCGCGATGGTTCTGCGACCGCGCGGACCTTCGGTTAGAGTTCCGATCACCAGAACCCGCTTCGGGATGGGGCTGGGCCACGATTTGCGTTGCAAGTAGTGGGAATCCACCGCGATTCGCCGAAGGCCAGCTCTGTAACAGCACGGGGGACAGTGAGGACAACAACATGAAGTCTGGGCAGTTGACTCGTCGGCTCACCGTCATCGCGGGCGGCGCGGCAGTCATCGGGATGATCTCGTTCACCGCCGCGTGCGGTACCGAGGAGGAGGGCCCCGAGACCACCACACCGACCACCACGACGACGACCACAACCACCACGCCGGCCACCCCTGCTCCGCCGCCATCGGTCGAACCGACCGAGAAGTCGATCAACCCCACCGGCGGCAATCTGTTCACACCCGGCGTGAAGGCACCGCCTGCACCGACCGCCATCCCCGGCGACAACTGAACGCGGAGCACAGAAAGTCGGTCGTTCACCCATGACCGGGATGAACATCGCCCCTGGGCGGACGCTACTGGTTCTGATCCTGTTCAGCGCCCTGCTGGTGTCTGACCTGCGGGCCACTCCGGCCACGGGTGACCGGGCGTACGGGCCCGCTCAGATAGGCGGCCCGTACGCCCAACTGCTGTCCGCCTCAACCGATCTCGGCCCCGCCGACAACGGTTCGGCGCAACTCACCATGACGCTGCACGATGCCGCTCGGCCGGCGGCCCTGTTCGAGTGGGCCGAGCAGCACGCACTGTCGGTCCGCTGGCGACCCGGTGACGCCTGGGCGATCACCGAAGGCCGATCCCCCGACATGGCAACCGCCTTCGGCGTGGACATCCACGACTACCGGGGGCGGCGCGGTCAGGAGTTCTATGCCTCACCGCAACAGCCTTCGGTGCCCGGGCCACTGGCCGCAGACGTCAGCGAGGTCGGCCGGATCCTGGGCTACACGCCACACCGGATGTCACTGCCGGACCTGCGGAACCTGCCCACCGATGTTCCGGACCAGGGATTGACGCCACAGGGAGTGCTCAACACCTACAACCTCGCCGATCTGGCCGAACAGGGATTCACCGGCAAGGGCACCACCATCGTGTTCTTCGCGTTCGACGGATTCGATCAGTCCGATCTGGACACGTTCGCCACCACCTTCGGCCTGCCCAGGTTCACACCCGCGGTGGTCGGCGGGCAACCGAGTGCACCGCGGGGTGAGACCACCATGGATCTGCAGGTCGCCCATGCCATCGCCCCGGATGCGCAGAAGGTCGTGGTCAATGCCCGGCCGACCGTCGAGGGTGACGGTGCCTACGAGAAGATCGGGAAGATGCTCGAGTCCGCCGACCGGCAGTTCCCCGGTGCGGTGTGGAGCTTCTCGATCGGGTGGGGCTGCGACAAGCTGATCACCGCGGCCGATCTCGCCCCCGTCCGCTCGGCGCTGGCCACCGCACACACCCACGGCACCACGGCATTCAATGCCAGCGGCGACCTGGCCGGCTTGGAATGCAAAGGCGGACAAGACTGGTCGTCGGCACCCAGCGAAGACGACATCGGCCTGGACTCGGTGGCCTCCCTGCCGGAGATGACCGACGTCGGCGGCACCACACTGTCCACCGACGCCGACGGCGACTGGTTGGCCGAACAGGCCTGGTTCGACGTCCCGCTGTCACAAGGCACCGGCGGCGGGGTTTCGTCGCTGTTCGACCGACCGGGCTGGCAGCGCGGGCTGTCCGCACCCGGTAGCACCGAAGCCGGTGGCGACCAGAAGCGGCTGACCCCCGACATCTCGGCGGTCGCCGACCCGTTCACCGGCGTGAAGATCGTTCTGAACGGCCAGGTCCTGGTCGGCGGCGGCACCTCGCAGTCCGCGCCGCTGTGGGCTGCAATGGCCGCGGTGATGAACCAGTACCTGACCGCCAACGGTGGGCGCGCACTCGGCGATCTCAATCCGATGCTGTACCGCGTCGCCAAGGGTGCACCGCTGCCGGCATTCCGCGACGTCACCCTCGGGGGCAACGCGGTGGCCAGCGCCGCACCCGGCTACGACATGGTGACCGGGCTGGGCACGCCCAACGTCGAGAACCTCGTCAAGAATCTCCTCGTGCTGCAGAAGGCGAACCGATGACCGACCCGCCTGAGGGCAACGACGTCCCGACCACCGAGTGTCGCGTCTGCAAGGTCGACGTGCCCGACGGCAAGTACTGCGGCCTGTGCGGGGTGCCGATCGACAAGGAGCAAGGAGACGGGCCGGAATGGTTGCGCCTCAGTGCATCCTGCGTCGCCCCCGACGAACATCTGCTGCGCCCGTCGATCACCAGCTCGCTGTTCCCTCACCTGTCGGATCGATCTCGCACCCCGTTCCGCATCGCGATGCTGATCCTGCTCGCCGCGTTGGTGTCGTGTGCGCTGTTGCGCCTGCCCGCGGCCCTGATCGCTGTTGCGGCATTGGGGCTACCGTTGCTCTTCCTGATCTATCTCTACGAGTCCGATGCTTTCCGCGACCTGCACCGCGCCAACCTGGTGCTGACCGTCGTCCTGGGAGTCGCGCTGGGCGTGGGATGGGTGCTGCTCACCGGCCACGTCATGGCCAAGTCCTACGGCGTCCCGCTCGGGGCGGGGGTGACCGGAACCCGGCTCGTGCGCAACGGCCTGGGCATTCCACTGGGCGGTGCCGTCCTCATGCTGGTACCCGCGGTGGCGGTCCGGTTGCTGCGGCCGGCGAGCCGGGAATCCTTGGACGGCTTCATGATCGGCGCTCTCGGCGCAACGGCCTTCACCGCGGCGGCCACGCTGACCCGGCTGGCACCGCAGTTGACCACCGGAATGGTCGCGCACAACCGCCCGCTGTCCGGGCTACTAGTGGAAGCCGGGATCCGTGGTATCGCAGTACCGTTGACCGCGGCATCCATCGGAGGCCTGGTCGGTGCGGCGTTGTGGTTCACCCGCCCTCCCACCAAGGCCGACAAACACGTCGGTTACGTCCGGCTCGTGATGTTCTCCTGCGCATTGGCCGTGCTGATCATCTACACGGCACTGGGTTTGGTCGACGTGGCCCGTACCCCCCAGTGGGTCCAATTGACCGTGCACATCACGGTTGCGTTGCTGGCAATCTTGGCGCTGCGCGTCGGCCTGCATCTGGCGCTGCTGCACGAGGCCCAGGACGAGATCGCTTCCGACAAACCCATCTTCTGTCCACGCTGCGGCCACATCGTGCCCGACATGTCGTTCTGTCCCCACTGCGGCGCAGCCACCCACGCATCATCACGCACGTCCCGAGAAGAACGTCGCGAACACCGACCTGTCCGTGACCCGGGGCCGGGCGCCGAATGAACACGTTTTTTCCCGGATACGCGGTACCCATCTCGACAGGCAGAACCCGGGCCATCCGCGGAACCTCAGCGCTGAAACTGCTGACCGTCCTGGTTGCCGGAATCGCCCTGGTGGCCGGGGTACTGGCCTGGGTCTCCCACACGACGAGCCAACCCCCGGCCCGCTACATGTGTCCACCGGACTGCGGGCAGCCGCCGACCGGACAGGCCGTGGCGATCAATCCCGTCTTCACCGCGCCCGACGGGAGCTTCTCGGTCTCCTATCCGGTGGCTTCCTCGGCGTACAAGGTCACCACCAACCCGACCGGTGTCACCGCCGAGTTCCAGGCCGGTGATGGCGGCATGCTGCAGTTGTTCAGCGAGCGGGCCGGTGGGCGCAACCCCGAGGACATCGCCAATTCCCTGGTCGAGAAGACCTTTCCGGATACCCGGACCGCGTACACCATCCCCAACGCGATGGTCGGCTACCACCCAGGTTTCGGCTTGGTCGCCGATTGCTGGCCTCAGGGCGCGACGAGCAACTACATGAGGATGCGGGTCCTGGTGTTGGTCGCGGTCAAAGACGACCTCGCGCTGGTCGCGTCAGCCATCGGGCCGTACCGGGAATTCGGGCCTGGCTCCGGCGCCAGTAAACCCTCGGGGGCCAACCTGCAGTTGGCCCTGGACATGGGTAAATACGTCAACAGCTTCCGTTGGCGCGGCGATCCCAGTCGCTGAGCCTGAAACTCGCAATTGACGCCCACGCCGGGGCGCGCCGGGTTAGGGTTTGCTACCAGTTCGATTCGGCTGCCATGTCCGAATCACCCGGCGGGGGACAGTTAGGACAAACCATGAGGTCACGCACATCAGCTCGTCGCCTCGCAGTCGGTGCGGCCTCCGCTGCGATCATCGGGATGGTCGGGCTCAGCGCTTGCGGTACGGGCGAAAAGGCGCCCGAGACCACGAGCCCGACTCCGACTACCACCACGACGACCACAACGGCACCGCCGCCCGCTGCCCCCACCGAGAAGCAGGTGACCCCGGGCGGCGCCAACAGCTTTACGCCCACCCACGTGGGACCGGCGGCGCCACCCACTGGGCGGCACGGGATCGGCAGCCCCCACCGGCAATAGCGCTCGGACAGCGGCCGCCGACTTCGCGGCCATCCATGCCATGAGCTCCGGAACGGGCCCCGACGACCCCGACGACACAGTGCGAACCACCGCGTGCCCGCGATGCCGGGCCGAGGTTGCAGTACAAGAGTTCTGCGGCCGGTGCGGTACACACCTGGACGCACAGGGCGATGAGCCCGGGTGGTTGCGGATCCGCGCATACTGCGCAGGCCGCGAGCACCTGCTGCGGCCTTCGGTGGTCAGTTCGCTGTTCCCGCAGCTGCCGCGACATTCGCGCGCGCCGTTCCGCCTGGCCATAGGGCTGCTGGTGGTCGCGGTGGTCGCCTGCGCACTCTTGCGATTACCCGCCGCGATGAACGCGCTCGCTGCATTCGGAGTGCCGCTGTTGTTCGTCGCATACCTCCGTCGAACCGCTGCCTCACAAGACATTCCAGCGCGCACGTTGCTGCTGACCGCTGTCCTGGGCGCTGGACTGGGCGTCGCTTGGACACTCATGACGGCGACCACGGTGGCCCGCGAGTACGACATGCCGATGGGTGTCGCCGTCCCACCATTGCGGATCCTGCGGGACGGCCTCGGCGTCCCACTCGGCGCGATGCTGTTGATGCTGGCCCCGGTCATCGCGATCGGTCTGTTGGCACCGCGCGCACGGGAGTCCTTGGGCGGCTTCACAATCGGTGCACTCGGTGCGCTTGCCTTCACTGCGACCGCCACACTGGGCCGGTTGGCTCCGCAGTTCGACGACGGGTTGGTCGACCACGACCGGCCGCTGACCGGGCTGTTGGTCCAGGCCGGGATCCAGGGCGTGGCGGTGCCGTTGACCGCAGGGGCCGCCGGCGCGCTCGTCGGTGTCGCGCTGTGGTTCACGCCGGCGGCGGCCACCGCGCAGCCGAAGCGAGTACGCACGGCCGTGACACTGACGGCCGCAGCCGTTCCTGCCGGCTATGCGATTCTCGGTCTGATCGATGTAGCGCTGGTCTCTCAGATATTGGTGCTGGCAGTGCATCTGGCGGTGATGGCGCTGGCGATGCTCGCACTGCGCATCAGCGTCCAGCTCGCATTGCTCTACGAAACCCGTGACGCCGTTCAGACCGACGGATCGCTGGTGTGCCCACAATGCGACCAGTCCGTTCCCGATACGACGTTCTGCCCCAACTGTGGAGTCGCGATCCACGCGTTGCCGCCGCCGGTGCACCGGGCCGACGACCGCCGGATGCTGGAGCTATGGGGTACCGCCGTCGTGTTGCCGGCCGCAGGTCTCGTCGGGGTGTCGGCCTTGGCCAGCCCCGCACCTGCTCGCTACATATGCCCGCCCGACTGTGGCCGTCCGCCGACGTTCGAGCCCGTGGCGACGAATCCCCGCTTCAACGCTCCGGACGGCGGGTTCTCGGTCGCCTTCCCCGCCACCGGCGCGGCCTACACGGTCACCACCGCCAACGACGGTGTGACGGCGGATTTCCTCGCCGGTGACGGCGGCACCATGCAACTCATCGGCAAGCCAGCAGCCGGACGGACCCCGAAGGAGGTCGCCACGGCCCTGATCGCGGACACCTACCCCGACGCCGACATGGACTACGAGATCCCGAATGCCATGGTCGGCTACCAGCCGGGGTACGGGATGGTTCTCGACAGCTGGCCGCAGAACGCCACCGGCGAGTACATGCGGTTGCGGGTGGTCATCCTCACGGCCGTCAAGAACGACCTGGCGCTGATCGCCGTCGCGACCGGTCCGTATCACGCGTACGGCCCCGATTTCGGCCCCGGCGTCCCGTCCGGCGCGAACTTGGATCTCGCACTGGATATGGGCAAGTACGTCAACAGTTTTCGTTGGCGCGGAGATCCGGCGCGCTGAGCGTCGGCGGGCCGGTACCGCTTAGTTACATCGTCAATTGATGACATTGACAAATGTCATCAATTGCTGGTGTACTCCAGGCACGCTTCGACGAGGAGGCCTCATGCCCGGAACCACCGGAATTCACCCGGCTCAACGCGGATCCGTGCGATCCCGCGGCGCGTCCAGAGTCAGCAGCCTCACCCTGCGCCAGGTCAGCGCGGCACTGCCGCCGGATACCGGCTGGGGGCTGTGGACCTCGCGGAGGCTGATTGCGCGGATCATGGCCACCTTCGGGCCGTCGTTGTCGGGAACCCGCGTCGAACGCGTCGACGTACGCACGGCCGATGGCAGGCGCGTCGTGGGCGAATGGGTACGCGGCCCGGGAGTGACCGAAGGCGAACGGGCCATCTACTACCTTCACGGCAGCGGGTTCGCGCTGTGCTCGCCGCAGACACACCGGCGGCTCACCACATGGCTGTCACGCCTGACCGGACTGCCCGTGTTCTGCATCGACTACCGGCTGGCTCCCGAACACCGGTTCCCCGCCGCCGCCAACGACGTGCGGGCAGGTTGGGATTGGTTGTGCACCGAACGCGGCCTCCATCCAGACCGCATCGTGATGGCAGGCGACTCCGCAGGTGGGCACCTCGCCGTGGATCTGCTCCTGCAACCCGATGTCGCCCATCCCGCCGGGCTGGTGCTGTTCTCGCCCCTGATCGATCTGACGTTCACGCTTGCCCGTGCCCGGGAGAGCCTGTCCCCCGACCCCGCCATCCGCGTCGCCGATGCCGCTCGGCTCGTCGAGTTGTATTGCGGGAAAATCGATGTCACCCACCCTCGCCTGGCCCTGGATGTCGCAGGCGGGCGGCAGTTGCCGCGGACGCTGATCCAGGCCGGCGGCGCCGAGATGCTGCTTGCCGATGCCCGCTCGCTCGACGCGGACATCCGCACTGCGGGCGGGAATGCCGAACTGCAGGTGTGGCCCGATCAGGTCCACGTCTTCCAGGCCCTCCCTCGGCTCAGCCCAGAAGCCGTCCCAGCCATGCAACGGGCAGCGGGCTTCATCTCGGAGTCCCTGCGCTGCACCACCATCGAGGTGACCGGATGAACATCCTCGGATCGGGCCGCAAGCGCAGCCGGCACGCCGACGCCGTTGTCACCGGAGCGGGCAGCGGCATCGGCGCGGCCTTCGCCCGCGAACTGGCCGCCCGCGGTGGCCGGGTGGTGTGCAGCGACATCGACGAGGCCGCAGCCCGCGCCATCGCCGAAAGTGTCGTCGCCGTCGGTGGGCAGGCCACCGCGGTGCGCTGCGACGTATCGCGGATCGAGGACGTCACGCATCTCGCCGAGGCCGCACAAGCCTGGTTCGACGGTCCGCCATCGCTGGTCGTCAACAATGCGGGCGTCGGCGCCGGCGGCCAACCCATCGGCGAGGTCACCCTCGACGACTGGAACTGGGTGCTCGGCATCAATCTGTGGGGGCCGATCCACGGCTGCCACGTGTTCACTCCGATTCTGCGTGCCGCAGAAGGCAATCAGCCCCGCGGCATCATCAACGTCGCGTCCGCTGCCGCATTCGGCGCGGCTCCGGGGATGGCGGCCTACAACGTCAGCAAGGCTGGGACGCTGTCGCTGTCGGAGACGCTGGTCGCCGAGTTGGCCGGCACCGGGATCAACGTCACGGCGCTGTGCCCGACTTTCGTCAAGACCAACATCGTCGAAGCTGGCCGGATCACCGCCCAGTCGACGCAGCTCGCCGACCGGCTGATGCGCTGGACCGGGTTTTCCCCCGAACGTGTCGCCCGGATGTGCCTGGACACCAACGACCGCGGCGGCCTCTACTGCATGCCGCAACCCGACGCCCGGATCGGTTGGGGCATCAAACGACTCACCCCGACGATCTACACCCGAGCCGTGGGTCTGACCACCCGCGTCACCAGTCACGAGGAGGTTTAGCCATGGCCATGGATATGGAACGCATGCTGGCAAAGATCAAGGATCGCCAGTGGGCACTGGCCGACATCGACTGGGACGCGCCGGGCGCCGAGACCATCACCGACGAAATGCGGCCCAAGCTCAAGGCTTTCATGGCCGATCTGTGCTGGATCGAGAACGTCGGCGCCCGAGGGTTCGCCGCGCTGGCCAAGAAGGCGCCGACCCCGACCATCGCCGAGATCTACCGCTACTTCCACGCCGAAGAGCAGCGGCACGCCAACGCCGAGCTGGCGCTGATGAAGCGCTGGGGCATGCTCGAAGACAGCGAAATGCCCGAGCCGAACGTCAACATCCGGCTGGCCATCGAGTGGCTGGACACCTTCTCCGACAACATGTCGCTATCGGTCCTGGGCACCGTCATCCCGATGCTCGAGGTGGCTCTCGACGGAGCATTGTTGAAGTTCCTGCTCGAAGAGGTCGACGATCCGGTCTGCCATCAGGTCTTCGAGAAGATCAACAATGACGAATCCCGCCACATCGCCGTGGATTTCGAGGTTCTCAACATGATCGGCAACTCGACCGTACGCAGGCTCGCGGTCGAGTTCGTGGGCAACGTGGCGTCTCCCGGAGTGATCATCGGCACCCTGATGTACGTACCGCTGCTCAACCGGATGCGCAACAACATCGTCGACATGGGCCTGCAGCCGGAGAAGCTGTACAAGGCGATGATGCGCTTCAAGGAGATCGGCGGCCGCGGTGAGTACACGTGGCGGGTCCCGACCTATCAGCTGCTCACGCTGCACGGCCGGATGGTCACCAACCCGCGCCACCCCTACCACTGGATCGCCAACCCGATGGTGTGGGCCTCCGACCGCTACCCGAAGACCCTACTGCGGCCCATCCCCAGCTGGTTCAAAGAGCTGACCCACGAGCCGGCGGCCTGACATGCACACATATGACACCCTGATCGTCGGCGCCGGGTTCACCGGCATCGGCACCGCCATCAAACTCATCGAGGCCGGAGTCGACGACTTCGTCATCCTGGATCGCTCGGACCGCGTGGGCGGGACGTGGCGCGACAACACCTATCCCGGTGCGGCATGCGACATTCCGTCGCTGCTGTACTCGTTCTCATTCGTCAAGAACCCGGACTGGTCGCGCGCCTACTCCCCCGCCGGTGAGATTCGCCGGCACATCGAGGACATGGTCGACTCATTCGATCTGCGCCGGCGCATCCAGTTCGGTGTCGAGGTCAACGGTCTGTCGTTCGACGAAGCCGAGGGGGTCTGGACGGTCGAGACCACGGGCCGCTCAGGGCCTGATCGCTCCTCACGTACGCGGCGCTTTCGGGCCCGCACCGTGGTGCTGGCTTCCGGCCCGCTGCCCGACCACAAATGGCCCGACATCCGTGGGCTGGACACCTACCAGGGCCACAAGATCCACAGTGCGAACTGGGATCACGATTACGATTTCACCGGCAAGCGGGTCGCCGTCATCGGCACCGGAGCCAGCGCCGTCCAGATCATCCCGGAGCTGGTCAAGACCGCAGGCTTCGTCAAGGTGTTCCAACGCACCCCAGGCTGGGTGATCCCCCGCCTCGACATCGCCACGCCCCCGGCGGCGCGCAGCTTGTTCGCGAAAGTACCTGCAGCACAACAGCTTGCCCGGCAGATCCTGTTCTGGGGACATGAGGCCAGCGCGACGGCGATGGTGTGGGACACCCCGCTGACGGGATTGGTCGCCCGGCTCGGCAAGGCGCATCTGCGCCGGCAGGTTTCCGATCCGTGGCTGCGCAGGCAGCTGACCCCGGATTTCACCCCGGGATGCAAGCGCATGCTGGTGTCCAGCGACTACTACCCGGCGCTGCAACGCGACAACTGCAAGCTGATCGACTGGCCCATCGCCACCATGAGCCCGGTGGGCATCCGCACCAGCGACGGCATCGAACACCACCTGGACGCGATCGTGTTCGCCACCGGGTTCGACGTTCACCTCACCGGTCCGCCCTATCCCGTCACCGGCCTCGGCGGGCGATCTCTGGCCGACGAGTGGGAGGGCGGCGCCCAGGCATACAAGAGCATCAACGTCCACGGGTACCCCAACCTGTTCCTGATGACCGGACCCAACTCGGGGCCGGGGCACAACTCACTGCTCGTCTACGTCGAGGGCCAGATCGACTACGCCGTCGCCGGCATCCGCGCCATCCTGCGGCAGAAACTTCGCTACCTCGACGTGCGCGCCGAGGTCCAGGAGCGGCACAACGCCCGGCTGCAGCAGCGACTGACGAAAACCACCTGGCTGTCGGGATGCACCAGTTGGTACCTGACCGCCGACGGATTCAATGCGTCGATGTATCCCGGAACCGCCACCCAGTATCTTCGACAGATGCGGGATTTCCGGCTGGGCGACTATGAGGTAGCGGTGCGGGACGCGCCGAGTCCCACTTCAGCACGCGACGCAGCTGTCGCGATCAGCTCCTCGGCGTGATGGCGGCCAAGCAGCCCCGGCCGCCGGCCGGCGCCATCTCGACCATCCTCACCGGTCTGCGCCGGGCCCCCAGGCAGATCCGGCGCGGATCGCGCGACGTCATCGAGACGGCGGTGTCGCAGCTCTTCGACGCCGCCGTGCAACCGCACGGCGCCGCCGCATCGGGCGAGTACCGGATCGAGGAGCTCGCCCGGCTTGCCGACACGACCACCCGCAACATTCGGGTGTACCGAGACCGGGGCCTGCTGCACCCGCCACTGCGGGTGGGCCGGATCGCGTTGTTCAACGACACCCACCTCACCCGGCTGCGCTTGATCACCTCGATGCTGGACCGGGGCTACAACATCGCGCACGTTCACGAGATGCTCAGCGCCTGGGAACAGGGCAAGGACATCGGCGATGTGCTGGGCTTGGAGGACGCCATCGCGGGCAACTGGGCGACCGAGAAACCCGAACGGGTGCCGCTCGGGCACGCCAAACGGCTGGTCGCCGACGACTCGGCCTTCGACAGGCTGGTCGGCAACGGCGTGATCAAGATCGAGAAGACCTCGGATGAGGCAATCATCGTGCGACCCAAGCTGATCGAGGCATTCAACGAAGTCCGGCGGTACGGTGTCCCGATCGACAAATTGATCGATGTACACGAGCAGGTGCTGCCGCTGCTGGATCAGATCAGCTCGATCCTGGTGCGGGCGGGTGTGGAGCAGGTGTCCCAGAAGATCAAACCCGGCGAGTCGCTGCCCGCCGATACCGAAGTGGCCGAACTGATCACGATGTTGATCCAGTTCCGTACCCAGGCCGTCTCCGCGGTCAGCGCGACGCTGGCCGCCTCGATCGAATCGACCATCGAATCGGTGGTCAGTCAGATGTTGACCGAGTACGTCGAGAAGGCGGCGACGAATCCCGGCGAGCAGACGTAACTACTCCCACTCGATGGTGCCCGGCGGCTTGCTGGTGACGTCCAGCACCACCCGGTTGACCTCGGGCACCTCATTGGTGATCCGGGTCGAAATCCGTTCCAGCACTTCGTAGGGCACCCGGGTCCAGTCGGCGGTCATGGCGTCCTCGCTGGACACCGGGCGCAGGACGATCGGGTGCCCGTAAGTGCGGCCGTCGCCCTGCACACCGACCGAACGCACGTCGGCCAGCAGCACCACCGGGCACTGCCAGATCTGCTGATCCAGCCCGGCGGCGGTGAGCTCCTCACGCGCGATCGCGTCGGCGCGGCGCAGGGTTTCGAGCCGGTCGGCGGTCACCTCGCCGACGATACGGATACCCAGGCCCGGCCCCGGGAACGGTTGGCGGGCAACGATTTCCTCGGGTAGGCCGAGTTCACGGCCCACCGCGCGCACCTCGTCCTTGAACAGCAGTCGCAGCGGTTCGACGAGCTTGAACTTCAGGTCGTCCGGCAGGCCGCCGACGTTGTGGTGGCTCTTGATGTTGGCCGTGCCCGTGCCGCCACCGGATTCCACCACATCGGGGTACAGCGTGCCCTGCACCAGGAAGTCGATGTCGGCCTCGCTCAGGGTGTCGCGCACCGCGCCCTCGAACGCGCGGATGAACTCGCGGCCGATGATCTTGCGCTTGCCCTCGGGGTTGGTGACCCCGGTCAGCGCTTCGAGGAAACGGTCGGCGACATCGACGGTCACCAGCTTGGCCCCGGTCGCGGCGACGAAATCGCGTTGCACCTGGCCCCGTTCCCCGGCCCGCAGCAGACCGTGGTCGACGAACACACACGTGAGCCGGTCCCCGATGGCGCGTTGCACCAGCGCGGCGGCCACCGCGGAGTCGACACCACCGGACAGCCCGCAGATGGCCTGGCCGTCACCGATCTGAGCGCGGACCGCCTCGATGAGCTGCTCGGCGATGTTGGCCGGGGTCCAGGTGGCGCCGATGCCGGCGAATTCGTGCAGAAAGCGGCTCAGCACCTGCTGGCCATGCGGGGAATGCAGGACCTCCGGGTGGTACTGCACGCCGGCCAGGCGGCGGGCCCGGTTCTCGAAACCCGCGACCGGGGCACCGGCACTGGAGGCGATCACTTCGAAGCCTTCCGGCGCCGCCGTGACGGCGTCGCCGTGGCTCATCCACACCGGCTGGCTGACCGGCAGCTCAGAGTGCAGGTCACCGCCCGCCACGCTGAGCTCGGTGCGCCCGTACTCGCTGGTCCCGGTGTGTTCGACGGTGCCGCCGAGCGCTTGGGCCATGGCCTGGAAGCCGTAGCAGATGCCGAACACCGGGACGTCCAGATCGAACAGCGCAGGGTCCAGGCGTGGGGCACCCTCGGCGTAGACGCTGGCCGGGCCACCCGACAGCACGATGGCCTGCGGATCCTTGGCCTTGATCTCCTCGACCGTGGCGGTGTGCGGGATGACCTCGGAAAACACCCGGGCCTCGCGGACCCGCCGCGCGATCAGCTGTGCGTACTGAGCCCCGAAGTCGACGACGAGGACGGGACGGGGAGATGGAGAAGCCACCGCAACAGTCTAGAGGGCAGGTCAGAGCGTGCTTGACGTGCCGGAAAACTTGGTAGGCGGATACCGCGGGCCGCCGGAGCCGTGTTTAAACCCACCCTTGGCGCGGCGACTACGCATGATGGAGTGGACGTCGGCGAAAGCGAGGACCGTTGTGCTGGGCTTGCCCGAGCAGATCACCGCCTGCCTGTTCGATCTCGATGGTGTGCTGACCGATACGGCCAGCGTGCACAAGAAGGCCTGGAAGGCCATGTTCGACGAGTACCTCGAAGGCCGGGCCGACCGCACCGGTGAGCCGTACACACCGTTCGACGTCGACGGCGACTACCTGCGCTACGTCGACGGCAAGCGCCGACAGGACGGCGTGCGGTCGTTCCTGTCGAGCCGGGGAATCGAACTACCCGAGGGCACACCGGATGATCCCGCCGAAGCCGGCACCATCGAGGGCCTCGGCAACCGGAAGAACGCGATGTTTCACCAGACCCTGCAGAAAGACGGGGTCGAGGTGTTCGAGGGATCGCGCCGCTATCTGCAGGCCGTGGCCGATGCCGGGCTGCGCCGGGCCGTGGTGTCCTCCAGCGCCAACACCGAGGAGGTACTCAAGATCACCGGTTTGGACACCTACATCGAGCAGCGGGTGGACGGGGTGACGCTGCGAGACGCGAACCTTCCGGGCAAACCGGCACCGGACAGCTTCCTGCGTGCCGCCGAACTCCTCGACGTCTCCCCCGCCCAGGCCGCGGTGTTCGAGGACGCGTTGGCCGGGGTCGCAGCCGGCCGCGCCGGGAAGTTCGGTTTCGTGGTGGGTGTGGACCGCGTCGGGCAGGCCGAGCAACTGCGCCGCGACGGCGCCGATGTCGTTGTCACCGACCTGGCGGAGTTGATGTAGCTCCATGATGATCACCCACGAGGCCTATCCGGTGGAGCCGTGGCAGGTGCGCGAAACCCGTTTGGACCTCAACCTGCTGGCTCAATCCGAATCACTTTTCGCGCTGTCCAACGGCCACATCGGCTTGCGCGGCAACCTCGACGAAGGCGAGCCCTACGGTCTGCCGGGCACCTACCTCGCCGGGTTCTTCGAGGTGCGCCCGCTGCCCTATGCCGAGGCCGGGTTCGGCTACCCCGAGGCCGGCCAGACCGTCGTCGACGTCACCAACGGCAAGCTGCTGCGGTTGCTCGTCGACGACGAGCCCTTCGACGTGCGCTACGGCGAGCTGATCGATCACGAACGCACACTGGACCTGCGCGCCGGAACCCTGACGCGCCTCGCCCACTGGCGCTCCCCGGCGGGCAAACAGGTCCGGATTCTCTCGACCCGTCTGGTGTCGTTCGCGCACCGCGGCGTGGCAGCCGTCGAGTACATCGTCGAGGCGCTCGACGAATTCGTCCGCGTGACGGTGCAATCCGAACTCGTCACCAACGAGGACCAGCCCGAGACCTCCGACGACCCCCGGGTCTCGGCGGTGCTCAAACATCCGCTGCACGCCGTCCACCATGAAAACACCGACAGCGGTGCGCTTCTGGTGCACCGCACGGTCGGCAGTGGCCTGATGATGGCGGCCGCGATGGATCACGACGTCGAGGTGCCCGGGCGAGTCGAGGTCAGCACCGATTCGCGTGAGGACCTGGCCCGCACCACCGTCATCTGCGGCCTGCGGGCCGGGCAGAAGCTGCGCATCGTCAAATACCTCGGGTACGGATGGTCCAGCCTGCGATCGCGTCCCGCCCTGCGTGACCAGGCCGCTGCGGCCATCACCGGTGCCCGCTACAGCGGGTGGCAGGGGCTGCTGGACTCTCAGCGGGCGTACCTCGACGAATTCTGGGACTGCGCCGACGTCGAAGTCGAAGGCGACCCCGATTGCCAGCAGGCGGTGCGGTTCGGACTGTTCCACGTGCTGCAGGCCAGCGCCCGCGCCGAGCGGCGTGCCATCGCAGGCAAGGGACTGACCGGCACCGGCTATGACGGGCATGCCTTCTGGGACACTGAGGGTTTCGTGCTGCCGGTGCTGACGTACACCAAGCCGCAAGCGGCCGCCGACGCCCTGAGGTGGCGGGCCTCCACGCTCGAGCTCGCCCGAGAGCGTGCGCAACAGCTCGATCTGGACGGCGCCAGCTTCCCCTGGCGCACCATCCGCGGCGAGGAGTGCTCGGCCTATTGGCCTGCAGGCACCGCCGCGTGGCACATCAATGCCGACATCGCCGCGGCGTTCGAGCGCTATCGCGTTGTCACCGGTGACGATTCGCTGGAGCAGGAATGCGGCCTGGAGGTGCTGGTGGACACCGCCCGGCTGTGGATGTCCTTGGGTCATCACGACCGCCACGGGATCTGGCATCTGGACGGCGTGACCGGACCCGACGAGTACACCGCGGTGGTGCGTGACAACGTGTTCACCAACCTGATGGCCGCACACAACCTGCGGGTGGCCGCCGCCGCGTGCACCCGTCATCCCGACGCCTCCTACGCGATGGGCGTGACCACCGAGGAGACCGCGGCCTGGCGTGACGCCGCCGACGCCGCCCACATTCCCTACGACGACGAGTTGGGGGTGCACCCGCAATGCCAGGGCTTCACCACGCTGGCCGAATGGGATTTCTCCGCCAACACCTCCTACCCGCTGCTGCTGCACGAACCCTATGTCCGGCTCTACCCGGCCCAGGTGCTCAAGCAGGCGGATCTCGTGTTGGCCATGCAGTGGCAGAGCCATGCGTTCACCGCGGAGCAGAAGGCCCGCAACGTCGACTACTACGAGCGGCGCACCACCCGGGACTCGTCGCTGTCGGCATGTACCCAGGCAGTCACGTGCGCCGAGGTCGGCCACCTCGAGCTGGCCCACGACTACGCCTACGAGGCCGCGCTGATCGATCTACGTGATCTGCACCGGAACACTCGCGATGGCCTGCACATGGCCTCACTGGCCGGGGCATGGACCGCATTGGTGGCCGGTTTCGGTGGACTTCGCGACGACGAGAGCATCCTGTCCCTGGACCCGCACCTGCCCGACGGCATCTCGCGTCTACGGTTTCGGTTGCTGTGGAAGGGTTTTCGGGTGACAGTCGATGCGCACCACGAAGACGTCACCTACACGTTGCGCGACGGACCCGACGGGACGCTCACCATCCGTCATGCCGGAGACGACGTCGTGCTCGACACCGGTGGACCGACTACCGTCGCCATCACGCCTCTCCATCCACTGCTGCCGCCCCCGCTTCAGCCACCCGGCAAGGAACCGGTACGCCGTCGCGCGGGCCACTCCGACCGATAAGAGCACCCGAACGGGGTTTGGAGTCACAACGTCGGCGGGTACCCGGCACTCGTAGGCCCCAGTGGCTGCGTTGCCGCGCGCGCAGCGCCGGCTGCTGAACAGCGAAAGGAGCGACGGGGTGACCGGTAACCAGCCCAAGCCGACAACCACCGACGCCGGGATCCCGGTGTACAGCGACGAGCATTCATTGACGATCGGTCCCGACGGGCCGATCCTGCTGCAGGACCACTACCTGATCGAGCAGATGGCGATGTTCAACCGGGAGCGCATCCCGGAGCGCCAGCCGCACGCCAAGGGTGGCGGCGCATTCGGTCACTTCGAGGTGACCCACGATGTCAGCGCCTACACCAAGGCCGCGGTGTTCCAGCCGGGCGTCAAGACCGAGACTTTGACCCGATTTTCGACCGTCGCCGGTGAACGGGGCAGCCCAGACACCTGGCGCGACCCTCGCGGGTTCGCGACCAAGTTCTACACCACCGAGGGCAATTTCGACATGGTCGGCAACAACACCCCGGTGTTCTTCATGCGGGACCCGTTGAAGTTCCAGCACTTCATCCGCTCGCAGAAGCGGCGCGCGGCCAACAATCTGCGCGATCACGACATGCAGTGGGATTTCTGGACGCTTTCACCCGAATCCGCGCACCAGGTGACGTGGCTGATGGGCGATCGCGGCATTCCCCGCGACTGGCGCCACATGAACGGCTACTCCAGTCACACGTACAGCTGGATCAATGCCGCCGGAGAGATCTTCTGGGTCAAATACCACTTCAAATCCGACCAGGGCGTCGAGTTCCTGACGCAAGAAGAAGGCGACGAGATGGCCGGCATCGACGGCGATGCCCACCAACGCGACCTGTACGACGCGATCGAGCGCGGCGAGTTCCCGAGCTGGTCACTGAAGGTGCAGATCATGCCGTTCGAGGAAGCCAAGGACTATCGGTTCAATCCGTTCGACCTGACCAAGGTGTGGCCGCACGGCGACTACCCGCTGCACGATGTCGGCACGCTGACGCTGGACCGCAATGTCGAGGACTATCACACCGAAATGGAGCAGGCAGCGTTCGAGCCGAACAACCGGGTGGCCGGCACCGGTCTGAGTCCGGACAAGATGCTGTTGGCCCGTGACTTCTCCTATGCCGACGCCCATCGTCACCGGCTCGGGACCAACTACAAGCAGATCCCGGTCAACTCCCCGAAGGTCGAGGTGAACAGCTACTCGAAAGACGGGGCCATGCGGATCAAGAACGTGTCCGATCCCGTCTACGCCCCGAACTCGTACGGCGGCCCGCAAGCCGACCCGGCCCGCACCGGTGAATCGCTGTGGCGTGCCGACGGCGAAATGATCCGCGCCGCCTACACGCTGCACGCCGAGGACGACGACTGGGGGCAGGCCGGAACCATGGTGCGCGACGTGCTCGACGACGCGGCGCGGGCCCGGCTGGTCTCCAACATCGCCGGTCACCTCTCGAAGGGTGTCTCCGAGCATGTCCTGGAGCGGGCCTTCGAGTACTGGAAGAACGTCGACAAACAGCTCGGCGAGAAGGTCGAATCCTCAGTCCGCAGCGGCAGCTGACTGATCCGCGGCGGCGCCGGGTTCGAGGATCCGTGCGACCTCGGCGCCGACCGCGTTCCGCACCTCACCGTCGCTGATCGGATCCAGGCCGGCCGACGATCGCAGGAACGGTTCGAAGAACCGCCAACCCAGTTTCAGGGCAACGGCATTGGCGACCGCCAGCCGCCCCGCTCGTTCGTCGTTGAAACGCGGAAGCACCTCGTCGAGCAGCCTCGTGACCCCCGGAAAGCGGGTCTGCAGTTGGCCGATCGGGTAGCCGTCCAGCAGCGCCCTGGCCATCACGCGCATGTGCTGGTCCAAGTTTTGTTCGACCTCGGCCTCGGACACATCGCCGTCCAAAAGCGCGGTGAGGCGGCCGCCCAGGTGCTCGAGCACCGCGCCGACCAATTGCTCCTTGGTGCCGAAGTGCCGGTAGATCAGTCCGTGGTTGACCTTGGATCTGGCGGCGATGTCGCGGATCGACGTGGCGGCCGGACCGCGTTCGGCGAACAGTTCCGCGGCCGCCGACAGTGCGGCCGCGACCACCTCGTCCTTGCCGACCGGACCGGTCGCAACCTTGGCCGGTGGCGTCGGTGTAGTCATGTGGTTACACTAGCTCACACACGGGTGTAGTCACCTGACTACACCTGTCGCCACCAGGACAAAGGACACGCTGATGACCGTTCCCACCACCTCCCCCATCACTGTCACAAAGCTCGGAAGCCGCATCGGTGCCCGTATCGACGGGGTGAAACTCGGCGGCGATCTCGACGCGGGCACGGTTACCGAGATCCGGCGCGCGCTGCTCGAGCACAAAGTGGTCTTCTTCAGCGGCCAGCACGACCTCACCGACGAGCAACATCACGCCTTTGCGCGGCTTCTGGGCAAGCCCGTCGGCCACCACGCACTCAAGCAAGAAGACGCCCCGATCATCACACCGCTGGATTCCGAGTACGCCAAGGCCACCCGCTGGCACACCGATGTCACATTCGTACCCGACTACCCGGCCATCTCGATCCTGCGCGCGGTGACGCTGCCCGAATACGGCGGATCCACCCTGTGGGCCTCCACCGCGGCCGCCTACGACGCCCTGCCCGCACCGCTGAAGGCCCTCACCGAGAACCTGTGGGCCGTCCACAGCAACCGCTTCGACTACGCCGCGGCACAGGCCATCGCCCTCACCGAGGAACAGCAGCTGATGCGGGCCGCGTTCGAAAAGCCCGACTTCCGGACCGAGCACCCCGTGGTTCGGGTGCATCCGGAGACCGGCGAGCGCACCCTGGTCGCCGGCGACTTCACCCGCGGATTCCTCGGTTTGGACAGCCACGAATCGGCCGTCCTGCTGGAGTTGCTACAGCGCCGAATCACCGTTCCGGAGAACACTATCCGCTGGAACTGGTCACTCGGCGACGTCGCGATCTGGGACAACCGCGCCACCCAGCACCGTGCGGTCGACGACTACGACAACCAGCGCCGGGTGATGCACCGCGTGACGCTTGCCGGCGATGTTCCCGTCGACATCCACGGCCAACCGAGCCGGCCGCTGGCGGATGCCGCTCTGCTGCAGGCAGTCTGACTCACATCTTGATCGCGGGCATCAACCGGGTCATGTTCCACAGCCGGTTGCGCCTGGCCGACAGCGATGAGATGGTCAGTGCGCCGACCCAGATCACCAACAGCGTGACGATCGCCTGCCAGAGCCGGTGGTCGATCCCGCCGAGGATGAGCTGACGCAAACCGTTGACGCCGTACGTCATCGGATCGTAGTTGTGAAACACCTGGAAAGGCCGTGACGTGGTTTCCACCGGGTACATGCCGCCCGCGCTGACCAGCTGGAGCATGAGCAGGGCCATCAGCAGCACCCGCCCCACCGCGGGGCCGACGAACGCGTTGATCGCCTGCGTCGCGGCGACGAAGGTGCAGGACACCAGCATCATGAAGCCCAGCATCGCGACCGGATGGGCCACCTCCATGCCGAGAGCGAAGCGCACCACGCAATACAGGATGAGCGCCTGGAACAGTCCGATCACCGCGGCGGGAAGGTAGCTGGCGAGCACCACGCGGATCGCCAGCACCTCCGCGGCGATCGGACGGTTCTGCAACGGGCGCAACACCATCCACAGCACGAGCGCACCGAAGAACAACGCGAGCGTGATGAAGAAGGGCGCCATCCCGGTGCCGAAGTTGGGTGCGGCGTTCTCGGCCGAGTTCTGCAGGTGCACCGGGCCGCCGATGGTGTCGGCGATCGCTTCCTTCTGCGCGGGCGTCCAATCCGGCACCTGGCCGGCACCGTCAGCGAGCTTGGTCGCCAACTCGGCCGATCCGCCTCGCAACTGGGCGGTGCCGGCCTTGAGCTGCCCGGCACCGGTATCGAGTTTGGCTATGCCACTGGCCAGTTCGGCATTGCCCGTCGCCAGCTGCCGGGCTCCGCTGCGCAACTCATTGAGTTTCGCACTGAGTTCTTGGTTCTTGCTGCCCACCTGATCCAGCGCTGAGTTCAGCGGGCTGCCGGGGTTGCGCAGCGACGACGTCATCGAGATCGCCGCGTTCTCGGCGTCGGTGAGCTGTTGGCGGATCTGCGGGGTGAACTGATGGGCCCGCAGGTCGTCCTGAACGCCGCGCAGCGTTCCGGCGGCGTTGTTGGCGATGGGATCCGGGCTGGCCGACAACTGATCAATCACCGAGGCCAGTGCCGTGGCCGCGGAGTCCTGCGCCCCGGTGATGGCACCGATCTGGTCATTGGCCTGTCGCAACGCAGCGGTCCCGTCTTCCAGCTTCTGCGTGTCGCCGCCGATCTTCGACAGTGCGGAGGTGACGGCGACCAGCGGATCGGTGGCCTTGGTGATGCCGTCCGAGAGCTGTTTGGCACCCGTGGCCAACTGAGCCGAGCCCGACCGAGCGCTGTGCAGCCCGGTCGCCAGTTGACCTGCGCCGTCGTCGACTTTGGCTGCGCCGTCGGCCAGTTGGGCCGCGCCGTCGGCGGCCTGCTTGATCCCGGCACCCGAGCTGACGACGACCGACAGCACCTGGTTGACGGCCTGACCCGAGATCCGCGTCGACACCGCATTGAGCACCTGGTCGATCGCGGTGCGGCCGATGTTCGACGAGATGTAGTTGTTGGCGTCGTTGTAGACCGCATTGAGGTTGGCCTGCTTGGGGTCACCGGTCAGCGGTGAGGCGATCGCCTCGCTGAAATCGCTTGGCAGCTCAAGCATGAAGTAGTACTGACCGTGCTCGACACCCTGCCGCGCCTCGTCGGCATCCACCACATGCCAATTCAGGCTGGCGTCGTCGGTCAGGCTCTTGGCGATCTCGGAGCCGACATTGACGTGTTGACCCGAAACCACCGCTCCCTGATCGGAATTGACCAGCGCCACCGGCATCTTGTCGACCTGACCGAAAGGGTCCCAGTACGCCCATAGATACAGTGCGCCGTACACCAGCGGCAGCAGCATGAGCACCACGATCGCGGCTCGGGTCATGCGGCTGCGGCCGAAGCGCTTGATCTCCGAGCCGAAGGCGAGACCCGCGGCGGGTGAGTTGAAGTCGTGACGACCCAACATCAGGCGTCCTTTCCGGTCAGGATGCGGTGGTCGTGCAGTCCGTGGTCAGGAGCTTCGACACCGAGCGGATTGGTCACGCCGACAACGACACTGCGCTGGGTGGCGATGGCGCCGAGTCGTTCGATGGCGATCGCCCGGCGCGAGTTGTCCCGGACCTGTTCGAGGTCACCGACCACCAGGATCGGACGATTCGAGAACAGCGCCAAGGTGACTTTCAGCAGAAACAGGTCGAGATCGGACAGTTCGCTGATGTAGTCCTGCGGTGCGGGCGGCGTCAGCTCGCCGAACACCTCGCGCAGGGCGGATTCGCCGGCCTCGATCGGAACTCGTCGATACCACGGCGCCAGCCAGCGTCGCTGTTCGGCGAGCACGGTCTGCACGGTGACCGAATCCTCCAGTTCATCGATGTCGGCGAACGCCGCGATCGCGCAGTGCCGCCGGATCGCTCTGGGGTCCGATTCGCCGCGGACAGTCACGGTGCCGTGGGTGGGTTTGAGCCGCCCGGCCAACGTCAGCAGCAGGGCGGTCTGCCCCCAGCCACCGGGCATCTGGATGGCATGGAATCCCGGCGTGAGCTCGAGGTCGATATCGGAGAACAGCGGTCCGTGCTCGCCGTCGACCCCCAGGCCGGCCGCAATGATCTGCGGCGGGTCCTGCGCGTCGCCCACCTCGGGCGCCTGGGTGTCCTCGGCGTCGTCCCTGTCTGCCATTTCCGACCTTTCGATACTCACTGGTATCCATACGATACTAGCGAGTATTGTGTTGGTCATGTCGGCTGTCAAAC
>NZ_VCMY01000062.1:0-25170 GCF_005924235.1 Mycobacterium sp. DBP42 | reverse complement strand
TCCACCACCAAGCCCTACGCGCCCTCGGCAACCGCCTCGTCGGAATCCTCCACGGCTGCCTACGCCACCACAGCACCTACAGCGAACACACCGCCTGGGCACACCGCCAACCCACCACCCACACCCAAGCAGCTTGACAACTTACGACCCTGGGATGTCTGGAGTGGCGCCCGCCCTCGACTGCCACGCCAGCGTGACAACGGCGATCGAAACGACCGAGGCACACTCACCGCGGCGGCGTCCCTACTCCAATATCAGCGGGTGGCACTGCCGCACGCGATCGATCCACCATTGCCGTCGCTGCGGCGTCGCGGCCAGCTCCGAGAGCCGGGCAGGATCCGGAACGACCGGCCCGACCGGCAGATATCCGTCGACCGGCGCTGGAACGCCGGCGACATCGGCCACGAAGAAACCGCCGGTGCCCAGCCCGCACGCATGCTCCAGCTCGGGTAACGCGGCAGCGGCCAGCAGCCCGCGCGCGATGCCCACCGCGGAATCCAGCGCACTGGACACCACGACGGGGATGTCGATCTGTGCGGCGATGTCGAGCATCCGCGTCACCCCGCCCAGCGGCGCGACCTTGAGCACCGCGACGTCAGCGGCGCGAGCGCGCACCACCCGCAGCGGATCGGAGGCCTTGCGGATCGACTCGTCAGCGGCGATCGGCACCGCCACCTGCTGCCGCAGGGCCGCCAGCTCGTCAACCGCCGCGCACGGCTGCTCCAGATATTCCAGCGGCCCGTCGGCAGTCAGCGCCGCGGCGGCCGCAGCGGCCTCTTCCACCGTCCAGCCGCCGTTGGCATCCACCCGCACCACCGGAACCTGCGCGCGCACGGCGTTGACGCGCGCGACGTCATCGGCCAAGGTCTGTCCGGGCTCGGCCACCTTGACCTTGGCCGTGCGCGCCCCGGGGAACCGCGCCAGGATCTCCGGCACCTGGCCCGCCGGCACGGCGGGCACGGTGGCATTGATCGGGACACGGTCCCGATACACGACGGGCGCGGGCCGATATGCCGCTTCCACCGCTGAGGCCAGCCAGGCCGCCGCCTCGGGCGGCTCGTATTCGACAAATGCGCCGAACTCACCCCAGCCGGCCGGGCCGTCGATCAGCGCGACTTCACGAACGGTGATGCCGCGGAAGCGAACTCGCATCGGCAGGGCCACGACGTGCAGGCGTTCGAGAATGTCGTCAAGCGCCGCCCTCGCGTCAGTCACGCCGTCAATGATGCCCAATCGGTCAGGCCGCGCCCAATGTCCGCTGGATGTCGGGCTTCATCTGGTTCAGCTGCGCACCCCAGTAACCCCAGGTGTGGGTGCCGGTCGGCGGGAAATTGAACACCGCGTTGTGCCCACCGGCGGCCACGTACTGGTCGCGGAAGTTGAAATTGCTCTGCAGGGCCGTGTTTTCCAGGAAGGTGGACGGCAGGTCACCGCCACCCAGCTCGCCCGGGGTGCCCGACCCGCAGTACACCCAGATGCGGGTGTTGTTCGCTGCCAGCCGCCCCACCTGCAGTGTCGGATCGTTGCGCGCCCACGCCGGATCGCCGGGCGGCCCCCACATCGCGTCGGCAGAGAAACCGCCCGAGTCACCCATGGCCAGCCCGATCAGCCCGGGCCACGGACCGGCAGACGGGTTCAGGAACGCCGACAACGATGCCGCGTACCGGAACTGCTGCGGGTAGTACGCGGCGAGAATGAGCGCCGAACTGCCCGACATCGACAGCCCGACGACAGCGTTGCCGGACGAGGACACCCGCTTGTTGGCGGCGAGCCACTGCGGTAACTCGCTGGTCAGGAAGGTCTCCCACTTGTACGTCCACACCCCGCCGTTGCCCGCGGCCGGCTGGTACCAGTCGGTGTAAAAGCTCGACATGCCGCCGACGGGCATGACCACCGACAACCCGGATTGGTAGAACCACTCGAACGCCGGGGTCTCGATGTCCCACCCGTTGAAGTCGTCACGCGCCCGCAGCCCATCCAGCAGATAGACGGCGTGGGAGCCGCCGCCCTGGAACTGGACTTTGACGTCGCGCCCCATCGCCGCGGACGGCACCGACAACATCTCGACCGGCAAACCCCCCCTTGACCAGGCACTTGCACGTGGCGGCGGCCCGAGTAGCCCACCGGTCACCACCAGGGCCAGGACGATCAAGATCCCGAACCCGCGGGACATCTTCTGCAATCTATGCGCATGTGCCATGTCCGCACCCCACATCTCCGCGCACACGTATGGGGCCGAAAATACTCCCCTGAGAAGGGGAAATGAAGAGCCGGCAGCAGCCTGTTCCTACACCGTGGCGCGGTCGCGGCCCTCCCAGTACGGCTTGCGCAGATCCTTCTTGAGGATCTTGCCGGTCGGATTTCGGGGCAGCTCGTCGACGACGTCGACCGATTTGGGGCACTTGTAGGCCGCCAGATGGTCCCGCGCGAACGCGATCAACTCTCGTTCGGAAACGTCGCCGTCCAGTGTCACAACGGCTTTCACCGACTCGCCCCACTTTTCGTCCGGCACGCCGATCACCGCGACCTCGGTGACAGCGGGATGTTCGGCCAGTACCCGCTCGACCTCGATCGAGTAGATGTTCTCGCCGCCGGAGATGATCATGTCCTTGAGCCGGTCCTCGACGAAGATGTAGCCGCCGTCGTCGACGCGGCCGATGTCGCCGGTGCGGAACCAGCCCTCGGGCGTGATCGACTCCGCCGTGGCCTCCGGACGGTTGAGATAGCCTTTCATCAATTGCGGTGAACGGAACCACAATTCACCCTGTTCACCGACCGGAACCTCGGCCCCGGTGTCCGGGTCGACCACCTTGGCCTCGGAACCGGGAACCACCGTGCCGGCACTCATCAGCCGCGCTTCACTGGCCCCACGATGGTCCTCCGGCCCCAGTCGGCTGATCGCGCCCGACACCTCCGTCAGTCCGTACACCTGGATGAATTCCGTTTCCGGCCAGGCCTGCAAAGCAGAACGCAACAGCGGCAACGGCATTGGTGACGCCCCGTAGGCGAAGGTCTTCAACGCGCCGAACAGCTTCACGGCGTCCTCCCCGGTGTCGAACACCTTGGCCAGCACGGCAGGCACGAGGAACGTGCGGTTCGCCCCGGCCAGGATGCCACCGGCCAGCGCCATCCCGTCGACGTCACGCGTCATGTACGTCGGCGCCCCATGATGCAACCCCCACTGCATGTACGACGACCCGCCGACATGGAACAGCGGCATGGCCACCAAGCTCTTGTCGCCGGCGCTGAGCGTCCAGCCCTCGAATGCGTTGATGGTGTGAGCGATGACGTTGGCATGGGTCAGCGCAATACCTTTGGGCCGGCCGGTGGTGCCCGAGGAGTACATGATGATGGCCACGTCATCGGGCTGCGCATCCGGCGACCGGCCCACCGGCGACGCACCGGCCAGCAGCGCCTCATACTCGTCGCCGTCACCACCCTCGGGTGTCACCGTGACGATGTGCTCGACGGACGTGAGCCGGTCGGCGATCGCGTCGATGCCGCCCCGCAACTCCTCGCCGACCACGAGCACCTTGGCGCCACAGTCGTTGAGCACGTAGTCCAGCTCGTCTGCGGCGAGCCGGAAGTTGATGATCGCGGTACCCGCACCCAGCGACGCGGCCGCGATGGTCGTCTCGACGCAGGCGGGGTGGTTCTTGTCGAGGAACGCGACGACGTCGCCGCGCGCCACGCCCCACGCGCTCAACGCACCGGCCAACCGCTGGATCCGGTCGTACCACTGCGACCAGGTCCAGGTGCGGCTCAGATAGGTGACCGCCTCCTCGTCAGGCCTGGTGGACGCCCAGTGAGCGACGCGTTCGTCGAGAAACTTCGGTGCCGGCAAATCTGACATGCCCCGAGCGTGCCACGGCACGCGACCCGTCAACCGGCTTTCGGATAAACCTGACGGCCCGCCAGGAACGTGGCCTGTACCTCCAGGTCGGCGATGGCTTCCGGGGCGGTTTCGCGCGGGTCGCCCGACACGATCACCAGGTCGGCGTACTTGCCGACCTGCAGTGAGCCGATCACGTTGTCGGCGAACAACTGCCACGCCGCATCGA
Organism: Mycobacterium sp. DBP42; assembly: GCF_005924235.1. NCBI lineage: Bacteria > Bacillati > Actinomycetota > Actinomycetes > Mycobacteriales > Mycobacteriaceae > Mycobacterium > Mycobacterium sp. DBP42. The sequence goes on along the minus strand of NZ_VCMY01000062.1, from coordinate 21,109 downwards.
TGGTCTGCGCCCGGATCCCCTGCTCGACGGTCAGCCGCTCTTCGGGCGCCAGGACACGACCGCTCGGCGCGGTGCGGGTGACGGCCACACTGATGTTGCGCAGCGGCTCCTCCGGGGTGACCGGCGGATCGTTGTGCAGGGAGATCCGCATGCCGGTCGCCACGGCCGACCCCGCGGGCATCCACCGGCCGCCGTGCTCGGGGCCGAACAACCCGTCGACGAGCACATCGCCCCAGTAGTGCAGATGGTCGACGAACAGACTGCAGGTGACGCCAAGGGCATGCGCCCGCCGCAGCTGCTCGGGCGTGATGGCACCGACGTGTTCCAGCCGCAGCCGGTGATCGTCGCGGGGATGTGCGCGCAGCACCTCTTCGTAGACGTCGAGAATGGTGTCCACCCCGGCGTCACCGTGCACATGGCAGGCCAGCTGCCAGCCCTGCGGAAAGAAAGTGGCGACGATCTCGGTGAGTTGCTCTTTCGTGTAGTTGGCGTGGCCGCAGGAACCGGGCACCACCCCGATGGTCCGGGTGGCATCGGTGTCCAGGTACGGGAAGGTCAGGTCGATGTTGCCCACCCACGGCGACCCGTCGACCCAGATCTTGATCCCGACCTGACGCACGGTGTCGTCGCCCTCGAACGGGCTGGCGTCGGTGTGCAGCGCCGCGGTCGACATCTCGTAGGTCCGCAACCGCACCGTCAACTGGTCGTGCATCTGCGCCAGCAACGGCCGAAACATCGGGTCGAACGCCATCTCCGAACACGTGGTCAACCCCGCCCGGTTCAGGCGCGCGCATTCGGCGACCAACATGGCCGGATAGTCGCCCACCGAGATGGCGTCTCCCAGCAGTCCGAACACCGCTCCGGTCTCCTCGGCCGTGCCGTCGAGATTGCCGTCGGCATCACGGCCGTACTTGGCGCCCTTGGGATCCGGGGTGTCTTTCGTCAGCCCGGCGCGCCGGGCCGCCGCGGTGTTGAAGTACGCCTTGTGGCCCGAATTGTGCACGATCACCAACGGCGTCCGCGGCGCGACGCTGTCCAGCCAGGCCAGCGTCGGCTCGGGCAACCCGTGCTGCAGCAACGGGTCCCAGCCGTTGAGGAAGGCACCGTCGGCCCCACGTTTGGCCACCTCGGCGCCGATCGCGTCGAGCACCGCCTCCGCGCCGGCCAGGGTGACCGGACGGATGTCGACGATCCGGCCGGACAAGGCCACCGCCTCCATCAGCGGATGACCGTGCGCCTCAACGAAACCCGGCATGACACAACCGTCGACCTGACGGACATCGGTCCCCGGACCGACCCAGGCCGCCACCTCGGAGCGAGGCCCGACGGCGACGATGCGACCACCGGAGACCGCGATCGCCTCAGCCGTGGGTTGGGTGGCATCGACGGTGAGGATGTCTCCGTAGAGGACGAGATCGGCCGGCACAGCAGGGCTGGTCATGCTCGGATGCTAGAGCGTGGCGACGTTGGCCCGGGTCCGTCCCCAAAAATCCGTGTCGCCGATCTGCGTGGAAGTGGTTCGGCCATCAGGCCGCAGGATGATGACGCGGTCGTCGTCCAGGCCACTGCCCGCCTCTGCGGCGATCACCAGGATCGACCCGTTCGGTGTCGCGGTGGCGCGGACATAACCGTCGAGATTGCCGACCACCGCGAGGGTGTCGCCGGTATCGATGTCGAACAGCCGCAACTCGTCGACACGGGGATCGTCGGCCCGCTCCCCGCCGACCAGCACCACCCCGTGGTCGACACCGAGCGGCGCAGCCGACGAATGGTAGTGGCTGAACATGTCGGTGCCCTCGGCGAGCTGAGCAGGCGTGGCCAACGCGGCCGGGGTGCGGACCACCTCGTACACCAGCTCCTTCTTGGTGAGTCCGTCGAGCCGCGCGAGCACCTTGCCACCGCGCATCAGCTGCGGATCAGGCGATCGGTACGGCTTGGGTATCGAGATGGTGGTGTCGTCGGGCAGCACCATGCCGTCGGGCGTCGCGGCCGGGTCGACGTGGATGATGCCGAAATCGGAGTCGGCCGTGGGGGTGGAGTTGTCCAGCAACGTGGTGCGCCAGGCGTCGGCGAATTCGTCGGTGACCGCCGCGGGCTCCGTCGTCCCCAGCCGCACCGCCTCGACCGAACCGGAATCCGTCAGCGCGACAACGGCATCCAGACGCGGGTCGACGTTGTACCCATTGAAGGACTCGACGTAGTGCTCGCCGACGGTGCCCTCGACGATGCTTCCGTCGTCGGCTTTCACGATCGAAAGGCCCCGATCGCTGGCGACGTACACCAGGCCGTCGGCCACGGCGAGCACACCACGCTCCCACCCGTGCCTGTCGTGCAGCTGGACGTCCCACAACAGTTCACCGGTATCCAGCGAAAGTGCCGCCACCCGTTCCTGCCAGGTGTCGCCGGAACCGAACGGCGGGCCCACCGTCCCGCCGGTGCGCCCGTAGGCGACCAGCACCGCATCCTGGTCGTGCACCGTCGCGTAGGCGACGACCGGCCCCACGCTGACCATGGGCTGATTGGCCAACCGGGTGCTGGCGAAAATCCCGGCGAGCAGCCCGACCACCACGACCGGGATCGCGGCGATCTTCCACATCGGGACGTTGCGTTGCGCGCCCGCTTGCGCGTCGTCGATCATGAAATCCACATCTATCGGCCGCCTCTAAGAGACGCCTGGCCTGCGGATTGAGAAAATTTCAGAAAGTTTCTCGAGCCGTGTCGATTTTCGTGGGGTGCCGTTCGACGTAGTAACGAGGGCACGATAAGCGAGCCCCTTCCCTACGCACGAAGGAGACACACAATGTCGCGCTACATGCTGATCATGCGTTCCACCCCCGAGGCCGAGGTCGCCATGGCCGAGCAGAACATCGACTTCGACGAGATCATCGCGTCGATGGGCCGCTACAACGAGGAGCTCATCAAGGCCGGTGTGCTGCTGGCCGGTGAGGGACTGACCGACCCGGAAGAAGGCTTCGTGGTCGATTTCAACGCCGATCCGCCGGTGGTCACCGACGGGCCCTACACCGAGGCCAAGGAACTGTTCAACGGGTTCTGGATCCTCGACGTGTCCTCCAAGGAGGAGGCCAAGCAGTGGGCCCGGAAATGCCCGCTGGGCCAGGGCGTGAAGCTGGAGGTCCGCCGGGTCAGCGAGACCGACGAGTTCCCGCAGGACAACGAGTGGGTGCAGAAGGAGATCCAGTGGAAGGCCGAGGTGGCCGAGAAGCTGGCCCGGCAGGCCCGCGAGGCCGCCAACCGCTGATCGGGCACAGACCCCGGCGGTCCCTAACCCGCCGGGGCCTGGCTCCCACCCCCCACAATCAGTCACGCTAGGCAGCGCTGAATGCCGCGACACGAGTACCGCGCTACCTGTATTTCGATCGGTATTTCGGTCCGCGGCCACCATGTGTTACACGCCATATCAGGGGATCGGCTCCACGGTTTCTGGAACACGTTCTAGTCTGGACTCCATGAGTGATGCCTTGCTGCACCATCCGATCCATTCCGGCCACCTCACCGTCGGCGCGCTCAAGCGCAACAAGGACAAGCCCGTGCTGTTCCTCGGCGACACCACGCTGACCGGCGGCGAGCTCGCGGAACGCATCAGCCAGTACATTCAGGCCTTCGAGGCGCTCGGCGCCGGCGCCGGTGAAGGCGTCGGCCTGCTGTCGCTGAACCGCCCCGAGGTGCTGATGATCATCGGCGCCGGCCAGACCCAGGGCTACCGTCGCACCGCACTACACCCTCTCGGTTCCCTCGACGACCACGCGTATGTGCTGACCGACGCCGAGGTGACAACGCTCATCATCGACCCCACCCCCGCGTTCGCCGAGCGGGCCCTCGGATTGCTGGAGAAAGTGCCCTCCCTGCGCCAGGTGCTGACCATCGGCCCCGTGCCCGAGGCACTGGCCGGTGCCGACGCGTCGGTCGTCGACCTGACGGCCGAGGCCGCCAAGTACTCCCCCGTGCCGCTGGTGGCCGCCGAACTGGAGCCTGATCACATCGGCGGGCTGACCTACACCGGCGGCACCACCGGTAAGCCCAAGGGCGTGATGGGCACGGTGCGGTCGATCACCACCATGACCACGATCCAGCTCGCCGAGTGGGAATGGCCCGAGAATCCGCGATTCCTGATGTGCACGCCGCTCTCACATGCCGGGGCCGCGTTCTTCGTGCCGACGATCGTCAAGGGCGGCGAGATGATCGTGCTGCCCAAGTTCGACCCCGCCGAGGTGCTGCGGGTGATCGAGGAGCGGCGCATCACCGCGACCATGCTGGTGCCGTCGATGATCTACGCGCTGATGGACCACCCGGACTCCCACACCCGCGACCTGTCGTCGCTGGAGACGGTGTACTACGGCGCCTCGGCGATGAACCCGGTGCGGCTGGCCGAGGCACTCAAGCGTTTCGGGCCGATCTTCGCGCAGTACTACGGCCAGTCCGAGGCGCCGATGGTGATCTCGTACCTGGGCAAGAAGGACCACGACGAGAAGCGGCTGACCTCCTGCGGCCGACCCACCCTGTTCGCGCGCACCGCGCTGCTGGACGCTTCCGGTCAGCCTGTTGCGCAGGGCGAGGTCGGCGAGATCTGCGTGTCCGGGCCATTGCTGGCCGGCGGTTACTGGAAGCTGCCCGAAGCCACCGCGGATACGTTCAAAGACGGCTGGCTGCACACCGGAGACATGGCCCGTGAGGACGAGGACGGCTACTGGTTCATCGTCGACCGGGTCAAGGACATGATCGTCACCGGCGGGTTCAACGTGTTCCCGCGTGAGGTGGAAGACGTTGTGGCCGAACATCCTTCGGTGGCCCAGGTGTGCGTGATCGGCACCCCCGACGAGAAGTGGGGCGAGGCCGTGACCGCGGTGATCGTGCTGCGGCCCGACGCGGCATCCGACGACGAGGCGGTCACACGCGTCACCACCGAAATCCAGGCCGCCGTCAAGGAGCGTAAGGGCTCGGTGCAATCGCCCAAGCAGGTGATCGTCGTCGACTCCGTCCCGGTGACCGCGCTCGGCAAGCCCGACAAGAAGGCCGTGCGGGCCCAGTTCTGGGAGGGCGCTGCCCGCGCGATCGGCTGACGTTCTCTGTCGGCGCGCTTTGACGGGCCCTTTGCCCCGCTTTGTCACGGCCTTTGCCCCGCTTTGTCACGGCCTTTGCCCCGCTTTGTCACGTCAGAGTGGCGCTCGCGCTTGAGTGCCACTCTGGCGTGACGCTCGGACGGGATGACGCCTCGAGCCATCGGGCTTTGTCACGCGGGAGTGGCTGTCGGCGGCGAGCGCCACTCTGGCGTGGCAATGGGGCGCGGCGGCGACGGCGGGACGCGACGACAATGGGGCGCGGCGACAGCGGGCTCGGCAGAATGGCGGCGTGGCTGACAACCCGGCACCCGCCGCCGACATGCAGCAGACACTCGATGCGGTGTGGCGCATGGAGGCAGCCAAGATCCTGGCCACGCTGACCCGCACTGTCGGGGACGTCGCCCTGGCCGAGGATCTGGCCTCCGACGCCCTGCTCGACGCGCTGACGCAGTGGCCGCAGACCGGTGTGCCGCGCAGTCCCGGCGCCTGGCTGACCACGGTGGCCAAACGCAAGGCCATCGACCATTGGCGACGCGCAGAAAACCTCGATGCCAAGTACGCGGTGCTGGCCCGTGAGTTGGCCGAACACGTCGAGGAGGCCTGGGACCCCGACCGCATCGACGACGATGTGCTGCGGCTCATCTTCATCGCCGCTCACCCGGTGCTGTCCCGCGAGGCCCAGATCGCGCTGACCTTGCGCATGGTCGGCGGGTTGAGCACCGACGAGATCGCCAGGGCCTTCCTGACCTCGACGGCCACCGCGGCCGCCCGCATCACCCGCGCGAAAAAGACCCTGGCCCAGGCTGACCCGCCCTTCGAGGTGCCACCGCGTGACGAGTACCCGCGACGGCTGTCGGCGGTGCTCTCGGTCATCTATCTGATCTACAACGAGGGCTACTCGGCCTCTGCCGGCCTGCGCTGGATCCGAGACGAATTGTGCAGCGAAGCACTGAGATTGGGCCGTGTCCTGGCCGCGCTGATACCCGACGAACCCGAGGTTCACGGCCTGGTGGCACTGATGGAATTCCAGTCTTCACGTTTTGCGGCCCGCACCGACGCCGAGGGCCGGCCCATCCTGCTGGAAGACCAGAACCGGGCCCGGTGGGACCGCGCGCAGATCCAACGCGGCGTCGCGGCCCTGCAACGCTCCAGTACGGCACGGCAGCAACGCGGTTGGGGCCCGTATGCACTGCAGGCCGCGCTCGCCGAATGTCATGCGGTGGCCCCGACCGCGGCCGAGACCGACTGGGCCCGCATCGTCGCCCTGTACGACGCGCTGCTGCAGATCACCCCGTCGCCGGTAGTGCAGCTCAACCGCGCGGTGGCCGTCGCGATGCACTCGGGGCCGCGGGCAGCATTGGAGATCGTCGACGGCATCGAGGGCCTCGATGGCTCCTATCTGCTGCCCAGCGTCCGCGGCGAATTGCTGGCCCGGCTGGGTCGGCACCACGACGCGGCCGAGCAGTTCGACCGGGCCGCAACCTTGGCCGACAACGAACGCGAACGACAGGTGTTGGTGGACAAGGCTATCCGTGAACGAGGCTGATACCGGCCACCCGCGTGGCACGATGGCGGGCATGGTGGCCGCTGCGTTGTTCGACTTCTCCGGGACCCTGTTCCGCCTCGAAGAACAGGACAGCTGGTTCGCCGGGATGGCCGTCGACGAGCAAGAGGTCGACGGTCACGTCCAGACCGAGCTCATGCGCCGCCTGACCGCGCCGACCGGACGCTCGGTGGCCATGACCGACGAGCAGTACCGGGCGTGGGCCAACCGCGACCTGGCGCCGCACCTGCACCGCGAGGCCTACCTGCACGTGCTGCGGGAATCCGGATTGGCCGACCACCACGCCGAATCGCTGTACAACCGGGTGATCGACCCGGCCAGCTGGACCGCCTATCCGGACACGGCTCGAGTGTTCGAAAACCTCAAAGCACAAGGCATTCGGACTGCCGTCGTCTCCAACATCGCTTTCGACGTACGCCCGGCCTTCGCCGCGATCGGCGCCTCCGGGTATGTCGACGAGTACGTGCTGTCCTTCGAAGTCGGCGTCATCAAACCCGATCCGGCGATTTTCACCGCGGCACTGGACCGCCTCGGGGTAGCCGCCGCGGACGCGCTGATGGTCGGTGACAGCGAAGAGGCCGACGGCGGCGCCCGCGCGGTGGGCTGCCAGTTCGCGTTGGTCGACCCGCTGCCCACCGCCGAGCGCCCCGACGGCTTGATCGCGGCCCTGCACGACGTCGGTGTCCGTGCCTAATGTGTAGGCATGGCTGACGACCGCATCCGGCCACCGTGGTGGCTGAAGTACGTCAACAAGGTGATGATCGGGCTGAACAAGCTCGGTGTCGGCGGCGACAAGGGCCCCGTCGTACTGACCCTGCCGGGCCGCAAGACCGGGAAACCCCGCTCGACGCCGGTCACCCCGATGACCATCGACGGCCACCGCTACATCGTCGGCGGTCTGCCCAAAGGCGACTGGGCGGCCAACGCCCGCGCCGCAGGCGAGGCCACGGTGCATCAGGGCCGCAAAGACCAGCGGGTGCGCATGGTCGAGATCCCCGCCGAGCAAGCCCGCCCACTGCTGCGCCAGTTCCCGGTTCTGGTACCGACCGGCGTGGGCTTCATGCGCAACGCCGGCCTGGTGACCGGGCCCAACCCCGACGAGTTCGAATCACTCGCGGGGCGGTGCCCGGTCTTCCGGCTGGACCCGATCTAGCCCGGGGCTCAGCTCAGGTGCGGGGCCTCCTTGATCTTGGAGTCCTGCTTGCCCGCCGTCTGGCAGAACGTCTGCACGGCCAACCGGGTTCCGGTGATCTCCAGCTGGGCCGCATCGGTGCCCTTCTCATCCTTGAGCATCTTGGCCACCGCGTCGTTCTGCGTCTTCTCGTCCTGCCCGATGAAGTCCTCGCACTTCGTGTCACCGCCGGTCACCTCGGGTGTGCAGCCCACGAGCACCACGCCCGCGGCCAAACCCGACATCAACACACTCGCCAACTTCTTCATCGTGGCCCTCTCTCCTCTGGTGATGCGCGGTACGCATCATCGCGCCGGGGTTGGTACCCCGCGGCGATACCTGTGAAACCTCTGGATACGTTCGCTCTACAGTCGAGCACGTGAGTGCAGACAACCCGTTCGACCCGACAGCCTGGGAGCCGGTACCCGGCTTCGACGACCTGACCGACATCACCTACCACCGGCATGTCGCCGACGACTCCCGGCAGCCCACGGTGCGGATCGCGTTCGACCGGCCCGAGGTGCGCAACGCCTTCCGGCCGCACACGGTCGACGAGCTGTACCGCGTCCTCGACCACGCCCGGATGTCCCCCGACGTCGGCGTGGTCCTGTTGACCGGCAACGGACCCTCGGCCAAGGACGGCGGCTGGGCCTTCTGCTCCGGTGGGGACCAACGTATCCGCGGCCGGTCGGGCTACCAGTACGCGGCAGGTGAAACCGCCGAGACCGTCGACCCGGCACGGGCCGGGCGGCTGCACATCCTCGAGGTGCAGCGGCTGATCCGGTTCATGCCGAAGGTGGTGATCTGTCTGGTCAACGGTTGGGCCGCCGGCGGTGGGCACAGCCTGCACGTCACGTGTGACCTCACCTTGGCCAGCCGCCAGCATGCCCGGTTCAAGCAGACCGACGCCGATGTCGGCAGCTTCGACGGCGGGTTCGGCAGCGCCTACCTGGCACGGCAGACGGGACAGAAGTTCGCCCGCGAGATCTTCTTCCTGGGCCGCGCGTACGACGCCGAGACCATGTATCAGATGGGCGCGGTCAACGAGGTCGTCGACCATGCCGAACTGGAGTCCGTCGGACTGCAGTGGGCCACCGAGATCAACGGCAAGTCGCCCCAGGCGATCCGCATGCTCAAGTTCTCGTTCAACCTGATCGACGACGGCCTGGTGGGCCAGCAGGTGTTCGCCGGCGAGGCCACCCGACTGGCCTACATGACCGACGAGGCCGTCGAGGGTCGCGACGCGTTCCTGCAGAAGCGCGATCCGGACTGGAGCGGTTTCCCGCGCTACTTCTAGAAGCGGAAGGTGGTCTGGCCATGAGGTGACTTCGCGAACGCGATCACCTTGGCCGGAACCACCTCGTAGACGAACGCCGGCTGGCCCTGCGAATCGAAAACGTCGTCGTCGCAATCGAAATCCCAGTCGTCGCCGTACTTGCCCCGGTACGCGTCGGCCAGGGCGGTCAACCGCTGCCGGCCGGTCACGCGCGCGGCGGTGCCCTCGACGACGACGTCGAGACCCGCGGCCCAGGTGTTGGTTCCGGTCGTGACGGCGACGGCCGCGCCGGCCTGCAAGTTGCGCGCCTTCTGCTCGGCGGGGCCGGTGCAGAACACCAGCGCATCGCCGGTCCACACACCGACCAACGGTGTGACGTGCGGCCGGCCGTTACCCCGCACGGTGGTGAGCCAGTACAGCCCGGCGGCACCGAGGGCTGCCGCGGCCGACTCCCAGCTCGTCGCCTCGGTTGCTTCACTGAATCGCTGGTCGAGCTTGCCGATGATGGTCATGGCGGTACCGACTCGGCGCAGGCCGACAAGTCATCGCGCAAGTGCGGCATGCGGGATACGGAGGGCAAATCCAGGCCTCTTAAACTCGGCGCATGAGCAAGAGCCCGCTGCGCCGGCTGTCCGAACAGCTGTTGCTGACCAGCATGCGTCCGCCGCTGACCGAACGGCTACAAGCCCACGCCGACATCGACGTCGCCGGCAAGCGCATCCTGCTGACCGGCGCCTCTTCGGGCATCGGTGAGGCAGCCGCCGAGAAGTTCGCCGCCAAGGGCGCCACCGTCGTCGCGGTGGCCCGCCGTCGAGATCTGCTCGACGACCTGGTCAGCCGGATCACGGCCAACGGCGGTGACGCGCGCGCCCACGCGGTGGACCTGTCCGACCTGGACGCCGTGGACGCACTGGTCGCCACCGTGGAACGCGAGCTGGGCGGCATCGACATCCTGATCAACAACGCGGGCCGGTCGATCCGGCGGCCGCTGTCCGACTCGCTGGAGCGCTGGCATGACGTCGAGCGCACCATGACGCTGAACTACTACTCACCACTGCGGCTCATTCGCGGCCTGGCCCCGGGGATGCGGGACCGCGGTGACGGCCACATCATCAACGTCGCCACCTGGGGTGTGATGAACGAATCGGCCCCGCTGTTCGCCGTGTACAACGCCTCCAAGGCGGCACTGGCCGCGGTCAGCCGGGTCATCGAAACCGAGTGGGCCACCGACGGCGTGCATTCCACCACGCTGTACTACCCGCTGGTGAAGACCCCGATGATCGCCCCCACCCGGGCCTACGACGGGCTGCCCGGGCTGTCGGCCGCCGAGGCCGCCGACTGGATGCTGACCGCGGCGCGCACCCGCCCGGTGCAGATCGCCCCACGGATGGCGGTGACCGCCAAGGCGCTCAACACCGTCGCGCCCGGGCTCGTCGACGCGGTGATGAAGCGGCAACGGGTCCAGCCGGCCTGACGTGTCGCGAGGCGACCGGTCCGGCCGCGGTGGTAGACAAGGGATATGGAAATCCTGGCCAGTCGGATGTTGCTCCGGCCGGTCGACTACCCGAAGTCGGTGGCGTTCTACCGCGACGGGATCGGTCTGGCCATCGCTCGCGAATACGGGGCGGGCACAGTCTTTTACGCCGGGCAGTCATTGATCGAGCTGGCCGGCCACCACAGCCCGACAGAACCCGGGCAGTTCCCCGGGGCGATGTGGCTGCAGGTGCGCGACGTCTACGCCACCCAGGCGGAACTGGAAGGCCGCGGCGTGGTGATCGCCCGGGCCGCGGCCGAGGAGCCGTGGGGTCTGCACGAGATGCACGTGACCGACCCGGACGGAATCACCCTGATTTTCGTGCAGGTCCCAGACACCCACCCGCTGCGCCGGGACACCCGCTGAGCGCCGGCGCTCAGCGCGCCGGTGACGACAACGGCCAACCCACCGAGGCCAGCCGCGCGGCAACCTGGTTGACCTCTTCGGGATTGGGGTCCTTGTCGATGACGTTGCGTACCGCCAGGCGGATCTCGTCGTCGGTGACCGGACGATCGCCGGTGCTGGACCGCAGGATGTCGTGCGTGGCCTTGACCACCTCGTCCTCGGACAGCGACCGGGTCAGCAGCGCCAGCAGGGCGAACTGGTCGGTGGGCGGCACCCCTTCGGGGTAGCCGGCCCGCAACCAGTTCAGGACGTTGTCCAGGAAGCTCGTTGTCTCGTTCACCACGCTCGACTCACTTCGTGGGCAGGAACGGGAACAGGTCGATGCCCGTGTGGTGGATGATCGTGGTGCGCGTAATCCACGCGATGGCAACCAGAATCACGAAACCCACCAGTACGAACAATGCCAGGCCGAGGAACTTCAAAGCGGGATTCGGGGCGTGGGTGGTGCCGTCGGCGCTCGTACCGCCCTCACCGTTGGAGTAGGCAACCAGTCCCGCGGCGAACACCGCAGGCAGACCGGCGCCGAGGACGAGCCCGACCACCAGCACCTTGAAAATGGCTTCCAGATAAGTCATTTCGATTCCTTGTGTCCGCTGTGCGATCCGGTGATCAGACGCTGGCTTTGTCGACGCCGGGCTTCTTGTCGGTGCCCGGGGCGGCGGGCTCGGCGGTCTCACGCAGGTCCGCGGGCACCACCGAGTTGGTGGAGTGGTCCCAATCGGCGTTGACGTTGCTGTGATCGACCTTCTGCTGCTGGGCGCGCCACCACATGTATCCGGAGAGCGCGACCAGCACGAAGAAGATCAGTCCGTCGCCGGCGAGCGCCGAGGAGGTCAGGGACTCGACACCGTGCGAGAGCCAGAAGGCCAGCGCACCGACGAAGCCCGCGGCCGGCAGCGTCACCAGCCAGGCCACCGCCATGCGGCCCGCGACCGCCCACCGCACCTCGGCGCCGGGTTTGCCGACGCCGCTGCCCAGGATCGAGCCGGTCGCGACGTGGGTGGTCGACAGGGCCATGCCGGCCGCGCTGGAGCTCAGGATGATCGCGGCCGATGAGGCTTCGGCGGCCAGGCCCTGCGGAGATTCGATCTCGACCAGGCCCTTGCCCAGGGTGCGGATAACCCGCCAGCCGCCGATGTAGGTGCCCAGGCCGATGGCCAGCGCGCAAGAGGCGATGATCCAGAACGGCAGGCCGTTGCTCTTCACGTCCCCGCTGAGGTGACCGGTGGTGATGAGCGCGAGCGCGATCACACCCATGGTCTTCTGCGCGTCGTTGGTTCCGTGCGAGAGTGCGACCAGCGAAGCGGTGGCGATCTGGCCCCAGCGGAACCCTGCCTCGCGGCGCTTTTGCGCGACGTTGCGGGTGATGCGGTAGACGAGCCAGGTGCCGCACCCGGCCACCAGGCAGGCGATCACCGGGGCGGCCACCGCCGGGATCAGCACCTTCTGGGTGACGCCGGACCAGTTCACCCCGGCCAGGCCGATGGCGGCCAGACCGGCGCCGATCAAACCGCCGAACAGTGCGTGCGAGGAGCTCGAAGGGATACCGAACAGCCAGGTCAGCAGGTTCCACAGGATGCCGCCGATCAAGCCCGCGAAGATGATCGTCAGCCCGGTCGAGGCGTCGATCGACGGGATCAGGGACCCGGACTTGGAGTCCTGGATCTTGAGCACCGAGCTGGTGACGGTGATGGCGACCTCGACCGAGAGGAAGGCGCCGACCAGGTTGAGCACCCCGGCGAGCAGCACCGCAGTCTTCGGCTTGAGAGCGCGAGTGGCGATCGAGGTGGCCATGGCGTTGCCGGTGTCATGAAAGCCATTGGTGAAGTCAAAAGCCAGGGCCGTTGCTATCAACAGCACCAGGACGATCAGCTCAGCGCTCATGGCCGTAATTCTGTCGGACCGCCGGCGATTTTGACCAGCCGGAAACACCACGCTGAGCTGGCAATTCGAATACGCTCCGAATGAGTTCACCGAGTGTTCATCTGTCCACCCCGGATTGTTCGCCGGGGCGGTTTGCCGATCCCCGAGCTGGCTATAAGTTCACTGCGAGCCCGAGTCGGCGGACAGCACTAACATCAAGGCGGTCCCCCGGCTCAAACTCGTATGTCCGGAGGAACCTCGCTCGGGTGCATCAGGAGTAGGCACAGTGAACGCTTTTCTCGCGAAGATCGCGGCCTGGCTCAATGCCGGGTACCCCGAGGGGGTGCCCGGGCCAGACCGGGTGCCGCTGTTGGCGCTGTTGACGCGGCGGCTGACCAACGACGAAGTCAAAGCCGTGGCACACGATCTCATCGATCGCGGTGATTTCGATCACATCGACATCGGTGTGCTGATCACCCAGATCACCGACGAGCTGCCCCGCGCCGAGGACGTCGAGCGGGTGCGGGAACGCTTGGCCACCAAAGGTTGGCCGTTGGACGATCCGCGCGACGCCGAGGACGCTCTCGACCCCGACGACATCGGCCACCGCAACGGCGATGAGCCGAAAGACCCTGGGAGCCTGGCATAGCCGTCCTGCGCCCCGTTCCCGTCGGTGCCGCGACGGACGAACTACTGACCATCCTCGACGAGGTTCTGACCGGAAGCGGATCGGCGATACTGCCCGTCCCCGCCGCCGACGAACGTCAGAGTTATTTGCTGACAAGCACTTTGCGCGCCGGAGATGACATCGACGACGACGTTGCCGTGGTGGTCTCGACCTCGGGTACCACCGGCAGGCCCAAAGGCGCGCTGCTGACCGCCGACGCGCTGCGGGCCAGTGCGACCGCCACCCACGCCCGGCTGGGCGGTGACGGACGTTGGCTGCTCGCCCTGCCCGTCTATCACATTGCGGGTCTGCAGGTTCTGGTGCGCAGTGCACTGGCCGGCACCGCACCCGTCAGCATCGGGGCGTCCTTCGACCCGAGTGAGTTGCCCTCCGCGGTGGCCGCTTTGGGCGGCGGCCGCCGCTATGCCTCGCTGGTGGCGGTGCAGCTGGACAAGGCCCTGCACCACCCGGCCGCCACGGAGGCACTGGCCGACCTCGACGCCGTGCTGATCGGCGGCGGGCCCATGCCGGCCGGGCTGGCCGAACGCGCGCAGGCCGCGGGGGTGAACGTGGTGCGCACGTACGGCATGAGCGAGACCGCGGGCGGCTGCGTGTACGACGGCGTGGCACTCGACGGTGTGAAGGTGCGTATCGCCGGAGCCGCCCCGGCGGCGACGTCAGGTGCCGATTCCCGCATCCTGCTCGGCGGGGCCACCGTGGCCAAGGGGTATCGCAACCCGGCCAACCCCGACCCGTTCGCCGAACCCGGCTGGTTCCGTACCGATGACCTTGGCGTCCTGGATGATTCGGGAGTATTGCGGGTGTTGGGCCGGGTCGACGACGCCGTGAGTACCGGCGGCTTGACGGTGCTGCCACAGCTGGTCGAATCGGTGCTGGCCGACCATCCGGCGATCGCTGACTGCGCGGTGTTCGGGGTGCCCGACGAGCGGCTCGGTCAGCGCGTGGTGGCCGCGCTGGTGCTCACCCCCGGCGCGTCGGCGCCTGGTGTGGCCGAGCTGCGCGCCCACGTGGCGCACACCCTCGATGCGACCGCGGCCCCGCGCGAGGTGCACATCGTCGACGAGTTGCCCCGACGCGGCATCGGCAAGCTCGATCGGCGCGCATTGGCCGCCCGCTACAGCTGAGCGGCGCACGCCCAAACAACGCCGTGGCTCTCGCCCGCCCCGGATTACGACCACTGCGTTGTTCTCGTGGGAACCTCGTGGGAGCCCCGCCGAAAACCGTGCCAGGAATTTCACTTGTCGGCTTGGGCATGATGGAGGCATGCGTCGTGAAGTGACCTCCGCAGATGAGCTGCGCGCCATCGTCGGGCAACCCACCGCAGCCGTCGCCAAGAAGGTGACCGACCGGTTGTCGGAGGCGCAGCAGGCCTGGCTCAAGCAGTCACCGCTGGGCTTCGTGGCGACCACCGATGCGCACGGCCGCGTCGACGTCTCCCCCAAAGGTGACCCGCCGGGCTTCGTCCAGATCATCGACGACACCACGATCGCTATCCCGGAACGCCCGGGCAACCGGCGTGTCGACGGCTTCCTCAACGTGCTGCAACGCCCCCACGTGGGCACGGTGTTCGTCATCCCCGGCCGCGGTGACACCCTGAGGATCAACGGCACCGCCCGGATACTGTCGGACGCAGACTATTTCGAAGCCATGGCCGTCGGCGGCAAGCAGCCGATCCTCGCGTTGGAAATCGCCATCGAGGAAGTGTTCTTCCACTGCCCCAAGGCATTCCTGCGCTCGGACGCGTGGAAGCCCGAGACCTGGGATCCGACGGCGGTGCCCTCGGTGGCCCAGATGGCCAAGGCGTTCAAACCCGATCAGAGTCAGGCCGAACTCGACGCGTATTACAGCGAGGACAACCTGCGCAAAGTCCTCTACTGAATTACTGAACCAATTCGGCCGGTTTCACCAGGATCGCCCGCGTGTAGAGCAGCTGGAAGCCGCGGCGCTGCACATTGTGCTGGGACTTCGAGCCGGGCGCCGTGGTCACCACGGCGATCTCGCATCCGGCCTCGGCGGCCTCATGCAGCCGCGCCGCCAGCAGTGCGGACTGCACCCCGCGGCGCCGGTAGGCCGGCGCTGTCGCAGCGCCGGCCAGCTGAGCGATCCCACCGGCCAGCCGCATCATCCCGCCACCGGCGACCACGCCGTCACACAGCGCGATATACGCTGTCGCCCCGGCTTTTTCCATATCCCGCTCGGCCCGCTCGATGATGTCGGCCGGGAACTGCTCGTGGCTCACCGGCCCCTCACCATCGGGGTGGGCGAAGCCCTCGACCACGACATTCACCCAGGCGTTGAGATCGTCGGCCCGGCGCACCTGCACGTCCGTCACCGGCGGGTGCTCGTCGCCCACCAGCGGGCGACCGAGCACGTTCTCGAACTCTTCGAGGCGATAGCCGCGACCCGACAGCAATGCGGTGATCTCGGGGTCGGCCAGGTTGGCCAGTTCCACCCGGGTCGCGCTGCCCCGAGCCGCGAAGACCCGCTCGATCTCACCCAGCACGGCCTCGTCGGGCATCCCGTCGAAACCGAGGCCGGCCACCTTGTTCATCGGCGAATCCGGCTCGGCGAAACAGGCATAGCCGCCGGCCACCGGCAACACCAGCCCTTGAGCCCCGCGGTCGCCGGCAGCGTGCGTCGCCGCCGAAATCAGGTCGGCTTCGGCCTTCTCGATGCGCCGGGCCAGGTCAGCCCCGCAGAACAACTGATCCGAGTCACGTTCTGAGTCACCTTTGATCACCACATGGATATTGTGCCCGCACAGGCATTTCCGAAACGTGAGTGTCGGTCAGCGCGGCGGCCCGGCGGGCTCCCAGGACTGCATCGCGATGTCGAGCGCTTCACTGTCGAGTGCTGCCACCGGAATCGATGACTGATCAGCGTGGTAGCGCATGCCCTCCAGCACGATGGCCACATATCGGCGCCACAGGTCGGGATCGACGTTGCCGGCGAATTCGCTCACCGTGCCGGACAACAGCCCGAGCAGCGGCATGTCGGTCGAGGACACCTCCGGGCGAAGGTGGCCGTCGCCCTGCGCCCGCTCAACCAGTTTGGTCAATACCGGGACGAGCCGCTCCTGGCAGGCCTTGACCCGGTCGCCGCCGTACGCCTTGCTGAACGCGATTTCCCGCAGCCCTCGGTCGGTCGCCGTGATCTCACACATGGCCTCGACGTACCACGCGAAGCCCTGCCACGAATCGTGATGCTGCAGTGCCGTTTCCGCCAGCGCGGTGAGCTGTTCCATGCCGTCCACGAAGATGGCCTCGATGAGCTCTTCCTTGGTGGCGAAGCGCCGGTAGACCGTGCCCACCCCGACGTTGGCGTGACGTGCCACGTCATTGAGTGTCGCCTCGAGACCTTTTTCGGCAAACAGCTCCCGCGCTGCGGTGAGCACTCGTTGCCGATTGCGCTCGGCATCCCTGCGCAACACGCGGCGTGTTTCCTCGGTCATATCCCTGCAGCCTAAGTGATCGGGGTCATAAGTGGATTGATCGTATCCACTTCTTGCACTAACTTTACGCTCGAACTGCTAGGCCGCCTAACAGCTGGGCTGTCGCAAGCACATCGAAAGTCGGGAGGCCACACATTGACTGCAGTCCAGGCTCGGCAGCACGCCAAAACCCTCCACTCGCAGCCGCAATGCTGAAGGTCATCCGCCGAATATGGCTCCCGGTGCTGATCGTCGTCGCCATGGGCGCCGGCGTGCTGATCGTGACGAACGTGCGCAAGGTCTTCGGCGCCCATCCCGTCATCGTCACCGACACCACCTCGGATAACGCCGAAGACTTCAACCCCAAGTTCGTGAAATACGAAATCTTCGGCACGGGCAACACTGCCGTCATCAACTACATGGACCTCGAAGGCCAACCCCAGCGCACCGGAACTGTGCCGCTGCCTTGGACTCTGACGCTGCAAACCACCTTGCCGTCGGTGCAGCCCAACATCATGGCCCAAGGCGACGGGGACAGCATCAGTTGCCGAGTCACCGTCGATGACGAGGTCAAAGAAGAGAGAACGGCTACTGGATTGAACGCACAAACCTTCTGCTTTGTGAAGGCAGCATGAGCGCGCCCACCGACGACACCCCGACCGATGCCATCGCCACCGGGCGCCACGGCGCACCTCCGCGTCCGTTGATCCCGCGGTTCATCCGAGCATTCGCCCTGCCGATCATCCTGGCGTGGATCGTGATCGTGGCACTGCTCAACACCGTCGTGCCGCAACTCGAGGTCGTCGGAAAGATGCGCGCGGTCTCGATGAGTCCCAACGACGCACCCTCGATGATCGCCATCAAAGAGGTCGGCAAGAAGTTCCAGGAGTACGACACCAGCAGCTCGGTGATGGTGGTACTCGAAGGCGAGAAGCCGCTGGGCCTGCAGGCACACATGTTCTACGACCAGATGGTGCGTGACCTGCGCGCTGACACCACCCATGTGCAGCACGTGCAGGACTTCTGGGGAGACACCCTGACCGCCAAGGGCGCCCAGAGCCGCGACGGCAAGGCCGCCTACGTGCAGGTCTACATCGCCGGTGACCAGGGCGAGACGCTGGCCAACGAGTCGGTCGAGGCGGTGCGGCGCATCGCCACCGAAACCCCCGCCCCCGACGGGGTGAAGGCCTATGTGACCGGATCCGCGGCCTCCAGCACCGACCAGAACATCGTCGGCGACGAGAGCATGGAGCTGATCGAGCTCGTCACCTTCGGCGTGATCGCCGTCATGCTGCTCGGCGTCTACCGGTCGATCATCACCACCCTGATCGTGCTGGTGATGGTGGTACTCGAATTGTCCGGCGCCCGTGGACTTGTCGCGCTACTGGGCTACCACAATCTCTTCGGTCTCACGACGTTCGCGACCAACATGCTGGTGACCTTGGCGATCGCCGCGGCCACCGACTACGCGATCTTTTTGATCGGCCGATATCAGGAAGCACGAAGAGCCGGCGAGGACAAGGAAGCGGCCTACTACGACATGTTCGGTGGCACAGCCCATGTCGTGCTCGCCTCGGGTCTGACCATCGCAGGCGCGACGTTCTGCCTGCACTTCACCCGGCTCCCGTACTTCCAGACCATGGGCATCCCGCTGGCGATCGGCATGACCGTCGTGGTCGCCATGGCACTGACCCTCGGGCCGGCCGTCATCTCGGTGTTCGGCCGATTCGGCAAGATCCTCGAGCCCAAGCGGCACTCGAAATCCCGCGGATGGCACCGGGTCGGCACCGCCACCGTCCGGTGGCCGGGCGCAATCCTGGTGTGTGCCATCGTCGCCGCGTTGGTCGGCCTGCTGGCCCTGCCCGGCTACCACACCACCTACAACGACCGCATCTTCCTGCCTGAGGACGTCGGGACCAACGTCGGATACGACGCCGCATTCCGGCACTTCTCGCAGGCCAAGATGAACCCGGACCTGATGATGATCGAGGCCGACCGCGATCTGCGCAACCCGGCCGACTTCCTGGTGATCGACAAGATCGCCAAGGCCCTCAAGAGCGTGCACGGTATCGCCCAGGTGCAGACCATCACCCGCCCCGACGGCGATCCGATCAAGCACTCGACGATCCCCTACACGCTGAGCCAAAGCGGCACGACCCAGTTGATGAACAACGACTACGCGCAGACCAACCTGCAGAACATCCTCGACCAAGCCAACGACCTGCAGACCAGCATCGACTCGATGACCGAGATGATGAACATCCAGACCGAACTGGCCGCGGTGTCGCAGCGGATGGCCGACAAGATGAAGACGACCTCGGGTGACATGTCCGAAGTACGGGACCATCTGGCCGATTTCGACGATTTCTTCCGGCCGATCCGCAACTACTTCTACTGGGAACCGCACTGTTTCGACATCCCGGTCTGCTGGTCCATGCGCTCGATCTTCGAAAGCCTCGACGGCATCAACACGATGTCCGACGACTTCCAGGATCTGGTTCCCGAGATGCAGCGCATGGCCGACCTGATGCCACGCATGGTGGCCGTGTTGCCGGCGCAGATCCAGACGATGAAGAACCAGAAGCAGATCCTGCTGAACCAGTACCAGGTGCAGAAGGCCCAGCAGGATCAGACCATGGCGATGCAGGAGACCGCCACCGCCATGGGCGAAGCGTTCGACACGGCCAAGAACGACGATTCGTTCTACCTGCCGCCGGAAGCCTTCGAGACCGACGACTTCCAGCGGGGCCTCAAACTGTTCATGTCACCTGACGGGCATGCGGTGCGGTTCACCATCATTCACCAGGGTGACCCGCTGACTCCGGAAGGCACCGCACGCATCGAACCGCTCAAGGTTGCCGCGGCCGACGCCATCAAGGGAACCCCGTTCGAGGGGGCCAAGATCTACCTCGGCGGCAGCTCGGCGACCTACCACGACATGCAGAAGGGCGCCGACTACGACCTGATCATCGTCGGCGCGGCGGCACTGATCCTGATCTTCATCATCATGTTGGTGCTCACCCGTGCCGTGGTGGCCTCCGCGGTGATCGTCGGCACGGTGGTGCTCAGTCTCGCCTCGGCCTTCGGACTGTCGGTGCTGCTCTGGCAGCACATCGTGGGCATCCCGCTGCACTGGATGGTGATGCCGATGTCGATCATCGTCCTGCTCGCCGTCGGCGCGGACTACAACCTGTTGCTGGTCTCACGAATAAAGGAAGAGATCCATGCCGGGCTGAAGACCGGAATCATCCGGGCCATGGTCGGTACCGGCGCCGTGGTGACCTCCGCCGGCCTGGTCTTCGCGTTCACCATGGGATCGATGGCCGTCAGCAGTTTGATCGTCATCGGTCAGGTCGGCACGACCATCGGCCTAGGCTTGTTGTTCGACACTCTTGTGGTCCGGTCGCTGATGACCCCGTCGATCGCCACGCTGCTCGGCCGCTGGTTCTGGTGGCCACAGCGGGTTCGTCAGCGTCCGCTGCCGCAACCGTGGCCGAAACCCATCCAGCGCGACCCCGAGGAGACCCTGGCCTGATGAAACGCCTGATCATTGCCCTGATGTTCGGTGCCGCAACTAGTCTGGCCGTGTCAGCACCGGCATACGCCGATCCGGACACGGATTTCGCCAACGAGTTGCACACTTTCGGTATCTATGGGCAGAAGGACTACAACGCCTGGATCGGCAAGATCATGTGCAAGCGGTTGCACAACGGCGTCGACCACAACGCCCAGGACTCAGTCGGTTTCGTCAAGAAGCAGCTGGACAAGGACAGCACCGACGCTCAGTCGTGGCAGTTCCTGGGTACCGCGATCAACTATTACTGCCCCGATCAGCGCTTCGTCTACGAACAAGCCGCGCACTGAACAACGTTGGAGCGAGATGTTTAACCGCAAGAGTGTCAACAATCTGATCCGCACCGGCGTGGCGGCCTGCGCGGTCGCCGGCAGCCTGGCCGGGGCCGGCATCGCCGGGGCCGATGCCACCGACGACTACCCGATCCCCAACCGCATCCTCAAGACACCGTGCACCGCCGAGCAGATCATGGCCGCCGCCCGCGACGTCGAGCCCGTGTACTACGAGCGCTACATGATCGACTACA
>NZ_VCMY01000061.1:0-25250 GCF_005924235.1 Mycobacterium sp. DBP42 | reverse complement strand
GGTAGCCACCCTCTGGCGGCGGCGGGTAATTCCCGGGGGGCGGTTGATCAGTCACGTCGAAAGCTCTCCTCATCTGCCGATAGCGCTCCGCGAACGCTACTTTCTGCCAGCACCTAGATGTACAGACTGCTCCACAGGCAGATTACGCACCGTCAACCCGGTTTGACAGGCCAACACGAGCGCATTCGCTGTGGACAGAAGGACGTTCGTCGCCGTGGCTTTGGTGGTGACGGAGTTTGCCAGTCCTAGGCCAGCCCACCCTAGCCGAGAAGTTGCCAGAGGCAAGGTATTCCACGCGTGACGATGCCCCCGACGTGTCTAGTGCCTGCCGCCGTCGGACAGGAAACCCAGCAGGTCGTGACGAGTGAGCACACCGACGGGCTTGCCCTCCTCGACGACCATGACCGCGTCGCACTCGCGCAACGACTTGGCTGCCGTGGAGACCAACTCACCCGCGCCGATCAGCGGTAACGGCGGGCTCATGTGCTCGGCGACGGCGTCGGCCAGCTTTGCCCGGCCCTCGAAAACCGCGGACAGCAATTCTCGCTCGGACACGCTGCCTGCGACCTCGCCCGCCATCACGGGAGGCTCGGCGCCGACCACCGGCATCTGGGAGACACCGTATTCGCGGAGGATGCCGATCGCGTCGCGCACTGTCTCCGACGGGTGGGTGTGCACCAGGTCGGGCAACGCGCCGGACTTGCCGCGCATCACGTCGCCGACTGTCGACTGCTCGATCGACCCGTCGAGCCGGTTGCGCAGGAACCCGTAGGAGGACATCCACGCGTCGTTGAAAATCTTTGAGAGATAACCGCGTCCGCCGTCGGGCAACAACACCACGACGACCGAGTCCGGTCCGGCCTGGCGGGCCACCTCCAGCGCGGCCACCACCGCCATGCCGCAGGATCCGCCGACCAGCAGCGCTTCCTCTCGAGCCAACCGGCGGGTCATGTCGAAGGAATCGGCGTCGGAGACAGCGATGATCTCGTCGGGCACCGCGGGGTCGTAGGCAGAGGGCCAGAAGTCCTCGCCGACGCCTTCCACCAGGTAGGGGCGGCCGGTCCCGCCGGAGTACACCGAGCCTTCCGGATCGGCGCCGACAATCTTCACCTTCCCGTCCGACACCTCTTTGAGGTAACGACCGGTCCCGGTGATCGTGCCGCCGGTGCCCACGCCGGCGACGAAGTGCGTCACCGTGCCGTCGGTGTCGGCCCAGATCTCCGGACCCGTCGTCTCGTAGTGGCTCTCCGGCCCCATCGGGTTCGAGTACTGGTCCGGCTTCCAGGCGCCCTCGATCTCCTCGACGAGGCGGTTGGAGACGCTGTAGTAGCTGTCCGGGTGGTCCGGCGGTACCGCCGTCGGACACACCACGACCTCGGCGCCGTAGGCGCGCAACACATTCTGCTTGTCCTCGCTGACCTTGTCCGGGCAGACGAAGATGCACTTGTAGCCGCGGGTCTGGGCCACCAGGGCCAGGCCGACACCGGTGTTGCCCGACGTCGGTTCGACGATGGTGCCGCCGGGCTTGAGCTCACCGCTGGCCTCGGCGGCATCGATCATCTTGGCCGCGATGCGGTCCTTGGAGCTGCCACCGGGGTTCAGGTACTCGATCTTGGCCAGGACCTTGCCCGAGCCTTCGGGGACAACCGAGTTCAGCTGAACCAGCGGGGTGTTGCCGATGAGCTCACTGATGTGCCTGGCGATGCGCATACGTCAATGGTCTCAGGCCCGCTAAATGCTCACCAGGTGGCCTCTCGAATGTATTCGCCGATCTGACGCAAGGAGCGCTTCGCTTCCGACACCAGAGGTGACGCGAGCTGGAAGACATGCATCTGACCGGGCCAGATCCGCAGCTCGACGGGAACACCCGCGGCGGCCAGCATGTGCGCGGCTTTCCGCGCATCGCTGAGCAGGACCTCCGAGCCGGATGCGTGAATCAGCGTGCGCGGCAGACCGGACTCGACGTGATCGAGTGGCTCGTAGACATCCTCACCCTTGCGTTTTGCCGCGGCCTCGATGAGCTCGACGAGGGCATCGAAGGCCTTTGCCGGGAACATCGCATCGGTATGCATGTTCGGGTGGTTGGCCCGCGACTCGTTGTCGATCTCGAACAGCGGCGACATCGTCACCAGGGCCGCGGGCATCTCGCCTTCGTCGACCAGACGCTCGGCCAGCGCCAGAGACAGGTATCCGCCCGCCGAGTCGCCGGCCAACACGATCTGGTCCGGCTGGTAGCCGGTCAGCCGCAGCCAGCGGTAGGCGTCGTAACAGTCGTCCATCGCGGTGCCCACCGAGTGCTTGGGGACCATTCGGTAGTCGACCACCAGCACCGGGCTGTCGGCATATCCCGACAGTGCAGTGACGATCCCGGAGTGCGTGTTGGCACCGCAGGCCAAGAATGCTCCGCCGTGCAGGTAGAGGATGACGCTGCGTTTCCCGTCGGCCGGCAGCACGCCGTCGGCCCGAACAAGCTGTGCCGTGCAGTTCGGGAGCGCGATGGTGGCCTTGATGGTTCCGGGCACCGGCCGGATCAGCCGGGCGGCGAAATTGACGAACCCGAATGGCCACGGCAGATGCGGCGCATGGCTACCAATTGCCAAGGTCGGCTTGATTGTCAGCGTTGCCGCCAGCGAAGCCAATCGCCCTGCCAGGCTCGGCCCGTCCTCGACCACCTCGACGGGGGCGCCGTCACTGACCGGAAACCTGCGCCCGCGGTGGGCCCTAGCTGGGCTTATGCCAGCATGATGCGACCTGGATACCTTGCTCGGTGCAGTCATCGTCACCACTTCCTACGTCTTTGTAGTGCTAGGTGCGCTTCGTCACTCAGACAACCCGGGTAACTTAGCTTGACATCCGTAAACAGTTCAACAGTCAAATAAACTGAATTGATACCGGACTTGATACAGCACTGTGATCGCCACGCTGCGCCGCCACGCGGACAACCTGTCTCATCCGCCTAAACTGATCACGTGGGTTCAAGCCGAAGCGCTCCTCACGTGCGCGTCCCGCGCCGGTCGACCATCGCCCTCGCCGCTGCGGCGACGCTGGCGTCTACCGGATCGGCTTACATCGGAGCCCGCAACCTCTTGAGCGGGCAGGCCGACAAGGCCCGTCAGGTCATTCCCAAATCCTGGGACATTCCGCCTCGCGCCGACGGCGTGTATCACCCCGGCGGCGGGCCCGTCGAAAAGTGGGAACGCGGCGTCCCGTTCGACGTGCATCTGATGATCTTCGGCGACTCCACGGCCACCGGTTACGGCTGCCATGCGGCCGACGAAGTTCCCGGGGTGCTGATCGCGCGCGGTGTGGCCGAACAGTTCGGCCAACGAGTTCGCTTGAGCACCAAGGCGATCGTCGGCGCTACCTCCAAGGGTCTGTCAGGCCAGATCGACGCGATGTTCGTCGCGGGTCCACCGCCCGATGCCGCCGTGATCATGATCGGGGCCAACGACATCACCAAACCCAACGGCATCGGCCCGTCGGCCCGCCGCGTCGGTGACGCAGTCCGGCGACTGCGCTCGGCGGGAGCCGTCGTCGTGGTCGGCACCTGCCCCGACTTCGGGGTGATCAGCGCGATCCCCCAGCCCCTGCGCGCGGTGGCCCGCAACCGCGGCCTACGGCTGGCCCGCGCCCAGGCCGCTGCGGTCCGGTCCGCCGGTGGTGTTCCCGTCCCGTTCTCCGACCTGCTCGCCCCCGACTTCTACAAGTCCCCTGACCTGCTGTTCTCTGAGGACATGTTCCATCCTTCGGCGGCCGGATACGCCCTGGCGGCCAAACAGTTGCTGCCCGCACTGTGCAGCGCCCTCGGCGAGTGGGACGGCGATGCGGCCCTGGAATCCGGAGCCGCCGATACCGGGACATTGCTGGACCGTCTGGGCGGGGTCAGCAGGCTGTGGCGCCGCTCGACCGGGGTACCCGCACCCGTCGTGGTGCACGCGGGCTAGTTTCAACTGAGTTTTCAAGCCATTCGATTAGCAGGAGCCGTCATGCCTGAAGCCGTCATCGTTGCCACCGCCCGTTCCCCCATCGGTCGGGCCGGCAAGGGATCACTCGTCACCATGCGGCCCGATGATCTCGCCGCCCAGATGGTGAAGGCCGTCCTGGACAAGGTTCCCGCGCTGGACCCGCGCGAAATCGACGACCTGATCATGGGCTGTGGTCAGCCGGGCGGTATGTCCGGTTTCAACATCGGCCGCACGGTCGCGGTCCAGTTGGGCTACGACTTCCTGCCCGGCACCACGGTCAATCGCTACTGCTCGTCCTCACTGCAGAGCACCCGCATGGCATTCCACGCCATCAAGGCCGGAGAAGGCCACGCCTTCATCTCCGCCGGTGTGGAGACCGTGTCGAACTTTGGCAGCGGCAGCGCCGACGGCTGGCCCGACACCAAGAACCCCCTCTATGCCGACGCCATGGCCCGCAGCGAGCAGGCCGCCGCCGGCGCCGAGGAATGGCACGACCCGCGCGAGGACGGCCTGCTGCCCGACGTCTACCTCGCCATGGGCCAGACCGCCGAGAACGTCGCACTGCACACCGGCGTCAGCCGTGAGGACCAGGACCACTGGGCGGTTCGCTCGCAGAACCGTGCTGAGGAGGCCATCAACTCCGGCTTCTTCGCCCGCGAGATCACCCCGGTCACGCTGGCCGACGGCACCGTCGTGTCCACCGATGACGGCCCCCGTGCCGGCACCACCTACGAGAAGATCAGCCAGCTCAAGCCGGTGTTCCGCCCCAACGGCACCGTGACCGCCGGCAACGCCTGCCCGCTGAACGACGGCGCCGCCGCACTCGTGGTGATGAGCGACGTGCGGGCCAAGGAGCTGGGCCTGACCCCGCTGGCCCGCGTGGTGTCCACCGGTGTGTCCGGCCTGTCGCCGGAGATCATGGGCCTTGGCCCGATCGAGGCCGTCAAGAAGGCTCTGGCCAACGCCGGCATGAGCATCGGCGACATCGACCTCTACGAGATCAACGAGGCGTTCGCGGTGCAGGTGCTCGGTTCGGCCCGTGCCCTCGGCATGGACGAGGACAAGTTGAACGTGTCCGGCGGCGCGATCGCGCTGGGCCACCCGTTCGGCATGACCGGTGCCCGCATCACCGCCACGCTGCTGAACAACCTGCAGACCCAGGACAAGACCTTCGGCATCGAGACCATGTGTGTCGGTGGCGGCCAGGGTATGGCGATGGTTGTGGAGCGGCTCTCCTAGTTCGGGTTTCCGCTTTGGTTCTGCGTGGAGGGCGCAAAAGTACGAGTAACTTGCGCCCTCACCGCAGAACCAACGGCGTAGCCACCTGTTCCCACACCGTCCCCCACACCAGACACTCACCTGACTCTGCGCCCACGGCACAAAAGCACGAGTAACCAACACCCCCACCGGCAGCGTCAACGCAAAAGAAAAAGGCGCCCGCAATCGCGGACGCCTTTCTCGGGCAGGGTCGCTAATCGTTGTTGAAGTACGACAGCAACCGGAGGATCTCGATGTACAGCCAGACCAGGGTGACGGTCAGGCCCAGGGCGATGCCCCACGCGGCCTTCTCCGGAGCGCCGGCGCGGATCATCTGGTCGGCAGCGTCGAAGTCGATCAGGAAGCTGAACGCGGCCAGGGCGATGACGAACAGCGAGAACGCGATCGACAGGCCGCCGCCGGAACGCAGGCCCAGGCCTTCACCGCCGCCCACGCCGAACATCGCGAGGACGAAGTTCACCAGAACCAGTGCAAGGACACCGAACATCGCGGCGACGATCATCCGGGTGAACTTGGGTGTCACTCGGATGGCGCCGGTCTTGTAGACCACGAGCATGCCGATGAACACACCGATCGAGGCCACCACGGCCTGGAAGATCATGCTCGGCCCGCCGCTGGACACCAGGTTCGCGAAGAGGTACGACGCGCCACCGAGGAACAGGCCCTCCAGCGCCGCGTAGGTCAGCACGATGGCGGGGTTGTCCTGCTTGCGCCCGAAGGTCGCGATCAGCACCATCACCAGACCGCCGAGGCCACCGATGAGGGTGAACGGCATCATCAGGGCTTCGTTGCCGGCCACCAGGAAGTAGGACACGACCGCGACGGCCGACACGACGGCCAGCGTCATACCGGTCTTGGTGACGACGTCATCGATGGTCAGGGGCCGGGAAACACCGGTCTGCGGCTGTTCCAGGTACTCCTGCGCGTAGGGCTGCGCATGCACCTGCTGTGCACCGAAGCCGCTGGCTCCGGTACCGAATTGTGCGTATCCGCCCTGCGTCTTGGGCAGGCTGCGGAATACCGGGTTGCTGGTTTCGCGCACCGTCGGGTCCTCTCCTATGAGATGTTCGGTAACGAACTACTAGCTCAACGATCAATGTTCCGGGTGGGTTCCCGTCAAGGCGAAAAGACTCTCAGGAAACTTCCAGGTTTGATCTTGAGGCAAACCCTACCCGTAGCGCATGGTCCCTGGGGGTCCGAACTAGATTGCAACTCGTGACAGAAAACGAGGACGTCCTAGTAAGTGTCCGCAACGGCGTCGGAATCCTCACGCTAAACCGGCCGAAGGCGATCAACTCGCTCAACGATGCGATGGTCGCGGGTATCTCCGAGGCGCTGCACGCCTGGGAGCACGATGCCTCCGTTCACACCGTGCTCCTGACCGGCTCTGGCGAACGCGGCCTGTGCGCAGGCGGCGACGTTGTGGCGCTCTATCACAGCGCCCGCGAGGGCGGTGACGCGGCGCGCAAGTTCTGGTACGACGAATACCTGCTCAACGCCTATATCGGCAGCTATCCCAAGCCGTATGTGGCGTTGATGGACGGCATCGTGATGGGCGGCGGCGTGGGCGTCGCCTCCCACGGCAGCGTCCGTATCGCCACCGACACCACGAAGATGGCGATGCCCGAGGTCGGCATCGGCTTCATCCCCGACGTCGGCGGCACCTACCTGTTGTCGCGGGCCCCGGGACGGCTGGGCTTGCACGCCGCGCTCACCGGTGCACCGTTCTCCGGGGCCGACGCGATCGCGATGGGCTTCGCCGATCACTTCGTGCCGCACGACAAGTTGGCCGAGCTCATCGAGTCCGTCGTCACCGACGGTGTCGAGAAGGCCCTGGCCACTTACGCCATCGATCCGCCCGCCAGCCCTCTGCTGGAACAGCGCGACTGGATCGATGGGTGCTATGCCGGTGACACCGTGGCCGACATCCTGGCGGCGCTGAAGGCCCACGGCACCGAGGCTGACGACGCCGCCGAACTCATCGGCACCCGCTCCCCCGTCGCCCTGTCCGTCACGCTGGAAGCGGTGCGCCGGGCGGCCACGCTGGAGACACTGGAAGACGTGCTGCGCCAGGAATACCGGACCTCGTGCGCGTCGGTGAAATCCCATGATTTCGTCGAGGGCATCCGGGCTCAGCTCGTCGACAAGGACCGCAACCCGCAGTGGTCCCCCGCCTCGATCGCAGCGGTCACCCCCGCCGATGTCGAGGCGTACTTCGTTCCGGCCGACCCTGACCTGACCTTCCAGGAGGACAACAAATGACTGATTTCGAGACCATCCTGGTGACCCGCACCGGCCGGGTCGCCACCATCACCCTCAACCGGCCCAAGGCGCTCAACGCGCTCAACAGCCAGGTGATGACCGAAGTGACCACCGCCGCAGCCGAACTCGACGCGGACTCCGGCGTCGGCGCGATCATCGTCACCGGTAGCGAGAAGGCGTTCGCCGCAGGCGCCGACATCAAGGAGATGGCCGAGCTGTCGTTCGCCGATGTGTACTCGGCGGACTTCTTCGAGCTGTGGTCGAAGTTCGCGGCCACCCGCACCCCCACCATCGCCGCGGTTGCCGGATATGCCCTCGGCGGCGGCTGCGAGCTGGCGATGATGTGCGACATCCTGATCGCTGCGGATTCGGCGAAGTTCGGTCAGCCTGAGATCAAGCTCGGCGTGCTGCCCGGCATGGGAGGTTCGCAGCGGCTGACACGGGCGATCGGCAAGGCCAAGGCGATGGACCTGATCCTGACCGGCCGCACCATCGACGCCGTGGAAGCCGAGCGCGCCGGCCTGGTTTCCCGCCTGGTGCCGGCGGATTCACTGATCGACGAGGCCCTCGCCGTGGCCGAGACCATCGCCGGAATGTCCCTGTCGGCCTCCCGAATGGCCAAGGAAGCGGTCAACCGCGCCTTCGAGTCCAGCCTCAGCGAGGGATTGCTCTACGAGCGCAGGCTGTTCCACTCGGCGTTCGCCACCGCCGACCAGAAGGAAGGCATGGCGGCGTTCTCCGAGAAGCGCGCCGCAAACTTCACCCATCGCTAAGGTCGACGGGTGACCGACACCGCCACAACCGACGAAGCCGCGCCGTCTCCGGTCCCGCCGGCGGACAGACCCGACTGGTGGGTCCGTCACTACACGTTCTTCGGCACGGCGGTGGGCCTGGTGTTCATCTGGTTCTCGCTGACCCCGTCGCTGCTGCCGCGCGGCCCGTTGTTTCAGGGCCTGGTCAGCGGCGGGGCCGGCGCGATCGGCTATGGGCTAGGCGTTTTCGGGGTGTGGCTGGTGCGCTACATGCGGTCGGCCGAGACCAGCCCGAAGGCGCCCAGGTGGGCCTGGGTGACGTTGGTCGTGGTCGGGATCATCGGCCAGATCCTGATGATCGTCTACTTCCATGTCTGGCAGGACGAGGTCCGCGATTTCATGGGCGTGCCGAGGCTGAAGTTCTGGGACCATCCGCTGACCGCGGCGCTCTCGATCGTGGTGCTGTTCGTGTTCGTCGAAATCGGCCAGTTGGTCGGCAGACTGGTGCGGTACCTGGTTCGCCAGCTCAACCGTTTTGCGCCACCGCGGGTTTCGGCGGTGGTCGTGGTGGTCCTGCTGTTGGCGTTGACCATCGCACTGCTCAACGGTGTGGTGGCGCGGTTCGCGATGGAGAAGATCAACAACACCTTCTCTTCGGTCAACGACGAGGACAGTCCGGACACCACTGCCCCGACATCGAGGCTGCGTTCCGGCGGGCCCGAGTCGCTGACCAGCTGGGAGTCCCTCGGCCATCAAGGCCGGGTTTTCGTGTCCAACGGACCTTCCGTGCAACAGCTTTCGCGGTTCAACGGCAAGCCTGCGGTCGAGCCGATCCGTGCCTACGCGGGCCTGCATTCCGCCGACGGCATCAAGGCCACTGCCGCCCTGGCGGCCAAGGAGCTGGAACGCACCGGCGGCTTGGACCGGGCCGTGGTCGCGGTGGCCACCACCACGGGAACCGGGTGGATCAACGAGGCCGAGGCCTCGGCCCTGGAGTACATGTACAACGGCAACACCGCGATCGTGAGCATGCAGTACTCGTTCCTGCCGAGCTGGCTGTCGTTCCTGGTGGACAAGGAGAACGCGCGGCAGGCCGGGCAGGCCTTGTTCGAGGCCGTCGACGAGCTGGTGAAGGCGATGCCCGAGGCCCGGCGCCCCAAGCTGGTGGTGTTCGGTGAAAGCCTCGGCTCGTTCGGCGGTGAGGCTCCGTTCCTCGCCCTCAACAACCTCGTCGCGCGTACCGATGGTGCCCTGTTCTCGGGGCCGACGTTCAACAACACGATCTGGACCGATCTGACCATCAACCGCGACAAGGGCTCGCCCATGTGGCTGCCGATCTACGACAAGGGCGAGAACGTCCGGTTCTCCGCCGAGGCCCGCAATTTGGGCCGGCCTGATGATCCGTGGGGCCACCCGCGCGCAGTGTATCTGCAGCACGCTTCCGACCCGATCGCCTGGTGGAACACGGATCTGCTGTTCGCCGAACCTGATTGGCTCAAAGAGCCGCGTGGGTACGACGTGTCCGGGCGCATGCAGTGGATTCCGATCGTGACGTTCCTGCAGGTGTCGGCGGATATGGCGGTGGCGGTCGACGTACCCGACGGGCACGGCCATGTCTACGTCAAAGATGTCGCCAATGCCTGGGCCGCGGTGTTGCAGCCGCCGGGCTGGACACCGGAGAAGACCGAGAAGCTGCGCCCGACGCTGCACAGCAACGAGAACGCCTGAGCCATCACACCAGCCCGGCGGCCGCCAACGCGTGATAGCCACCGACGACGTCGGTGGACCGGTGCAGACCGAGGTCGATCAGCGAGGCGGCAGCCAGGCTCGAGGTGTAGCCCTCCGAACACAGGATCACCCAGTGGACGTCGTCGCCTACGGCCTGCGGAATCCGCGCGTCGCTGGTCGGATCGCAGCGCCACTCCAGGACGTTGCGTTCGATGACCAGCGCACCGGGCACCGAGCCCTCGGCGGCACGTTGGGCAGCCGGCCGGATGTCGACCAGCACGGCGCCGGCATCCAATGCAGCGGGCAGGTCCGAGGCGGGTAGGCGGTGCAGCCGGGCGCGGGCCTGCTCCAGCACGGTGTCGATTCGGCTCATTGTCAACCCTCCGGCGCGTCGGTGAGTTCGGTTCGGTTGCGACGCAACGTGTTCTGTGGTGTCACCTCGTAGAAGGACATCGCGGTCAACGGCGGTGAGTAGGCGTGCACGCTCAGCGTCGGCTCGCTCACCGCGACTCGGCCGGGTGCATGGACCACGTCGTGGACCCACCCCAGGGGAAACGCCGCCTGATCACCGGCCGTGAGCCGCCGTTGCCGCAACAGTTCACCGTCCCAACGGGTTTCACGCAAAGTGCCGGATACCACGGTGAGGGCGCCCAGCGACCCACCGTGGTCGTGCAGTTCGGTCGATTTGTCGGGCACCCAACTGATCAGCCAGACCTCGACTTCGTCGTCACCGGACAACCTGGTGTACCACCGGTCGTCTTTCGGCAGCCCTCTCAGCAAGCGGTCGTAGCGGCCGGACAACACGTCGTCGGCGGCGCGGTCGGTGGTATGCAACAAGTCGGGTAGGCGCAGTCGCGTGGGCGCGGAGACGGCAGGCACAGGGGCCAGTGCGGACAGCATCGGACAAGCTCCAGAAATGACGGCGGATCAGGACAGGCGGGCGCGCTAGCGAACCCGACAACACTCCTGGAATCCGGTCCGTTCCGTCATAGCGGCCAGTGTTGCACAGTTCGGCGACTTGCGTTGACCACCCGCCTGAACGCTGCGCGGACGCCAGTCCGCGCAGCGCCCATCTGCCCTGACAGTGCCGTGTTTCGGGCGGTTCGCGGCACCCCCTACAGCCTTAAACGCAGGTTGCGCGAAAGCCGCCCGAAACCCATTGACGCGACCGGTCGGTTACCGGCGGCCCAGCAGTGTGGTGACGCCTCGTGTCAACCTCGAGGCCGTGGCGGGGACTTTGCTCAGCCCGAACAGGCCCCGAAGCAGCCTGCTGTCCCCACCGGGAAGGATGCCGCCCCGCTGCAGTCCGTCGACGATGTCGTAGAGCGTCTCGCCCTCCTCCATCAGTCCGTCTTTGTTGAAGTGGTAACGGTCCACTGCCGGGCACTGGATGAACTGACCCGTGCCGTACACGCGCGGCGCGGAATCGTCGAAGGGGTGCAGTCTGAGAGCCCCCGTCCAATGGCCGCTGCCGATGTAGCGGATCATCGTGCGCACTGTGCCGTCAGGCTTTACGTCGAGATAGACCTGATCGGGCAGCGGATCGTAACGCCAATCGGGAATCGCTTCGAAGAACGCGAAGTTGTAGGTGACGAACTCGTCGATACCACGGATGGTGTGCCCGAAGGTGCTGACATCGGTGTATTTGATGTCGGGGGCATAGAGTTCGTGGTTGAGGTCCATGTCCCGGACGAGGAAGCTCCACCAGTACTTCTTGGCCCACGTCATCACCCAGGACAGGTCGGTCTGGAAGTGCTTGCTGTAGTGGTCGAGCTTCGATTCGAAATCGACAAACCACTGTTTGGTCATCGCCTGCAGTTCGGGCTCTTTGAGCACCCGTATCGGCTCGGCTCTGTTCGATTTGAGGTAGGTGGGCACGTGCCCCTGAAGGCGAGGCTGGTCCAGCGCCTTCTGGAACAGTTCTTCGTCGAACAACGTGAGCTCCTTCGCTCTCGGTGGGTTGGTCAACGCGTGGAATCGCGTTGGAGCACAAAGAAACTTGGGCGCGACACGCCCCGGTAGTCCATCAATCCGAGCACGGTGTCGTCGTCGACTTTGCGGAACACGTCGACGATCGGACGGTCGAGGTACGTCATGGTCGCGGTAACGACGCCGCGATATTCCGCCATGTCGAGTCGAGCGCCGTGCTGCCGGGCGCGGACCAGCGGCCGCAACACCGTCATCAAACCGGGGGCCAGCCGTTTGACGACGGCCGGGGTGGAGATCGGATGGGTGATGAGCCGGTAGGGCACCACGCTGGGGTTGAGCGGATAGGGGTTGCCGGCACTGTCGCTGACCACCAGCGGATGTACCGCGCCCTGCTCGTCGAATCGCTTGCCGTACCACGAGACGTTGGCCAGGACGCCGTCCAGCGGGTGCCCGGTGTGGACTTCGCGGCCGGTCCACCACCCTCGCAGGACGGACGCCGGGCACGGCGGCAACTCGTCGAACGACGCGAGCGCGGACTCTGCCGACAGAATGAGCGGATCGCTGCCCTCGGGGATGGTCAGTACAGTCATGGATTCCTCTGTCAGGCAACAGGATCAGCGATTGTGACGGCGCGTTGCCGAGCCCGGGAGGCTGCTTTCTCCAGCACCGCCGCGTCGTGTGATCCGACGTACCAGGCCAGCGCGGCCCGCCGCACCCCGCGCATACGCAGGAGGGCGAACAGCGGCAACGAAGATACGTAGACGAGTTTGAGGACCGGATCGGCCCAGGATCCGATCCCGTGCAAGCGGCGTGACGGGGTGGGCAGCACCGCGTAGGCCGGCACTGCCGAGATCATCAGTGCGATGTCGGCAAGGGTGGACCTGATGTCGGTGGCGTTGTCCGGCCGCAGGAGCGCCGAACCTGTCCGCCGCTGGGCGCGGCGCCATCCCGGCAGGTAGGTCATCTTCGAGGAGAGTGACCGGTAGTAGCGATCGACTTCCGCGGAGCTGCGCGGGATGTCCTGTGACGGCACACCCATCAGCAGTGGCAGTTGCGCCATCTCACGGAAGTACTGGTCGCGCTCGTCGGCGGTCAGTCGGCCGGGCCGCCGACGATCGGTCAGAGCGTACTTTTCGTAGGCGATCAGGCCGGCGTGGGCAATTGTCACCGAAGCAAAGAGCATGGACTCGGCCGCGGTCGCAGAGTACGGAGCACCGTCGCCGGGCCGGTTACCCGCCATTGGGCGGTGATAGTTGAAGAGCTTTCTCGCAGCAAGAGTCGCTGTCTGCTTGTCGCCGAACAGGATCGGCAGGGGAACCACCACCGTGCGGCGCAGCCGGTCGTGGAAGTGGCCACTCTTGCTGTCGGGGGCGGTGCCCGCGCCGCGTTGCCGCTTCGAATTGGTCGGGAAGAGGGGGTCGTGGCCCATCAAGACGGCCTGGAAATCGCTGTGCGGCACTTCCAGGAGGTTGGTGATCTGGGCGATCATCAACGCCGTCGCCGGTGCACTGAGGACACGCCATGCCACGGATTGCGGACCAAAAAAGCCTTCCGGATCGACAGCAGCGCTATCACGCAACCCATCGCCCACATCAGCAGTCATGGGAAACGAGTGTTTCCTATGGCTTGACACCTGTCAAGACTGGTGCGGCGGCTCCGGCAACGAAAGCACCGCCCAGGTGGCCTCCGCGCAATAGGAGACCAGCTGTTCGCGGGTGAATTTGGCGGAGCCCGAGAGCCATTCCACGAATACCGCGGCCAGACCGCCCGACAGCAGAGCCGCTTGGAGGTGCGACTGCGAGGGGCCGGATTCGTTCTCGCCGGTGACTGCGATCTGCTGCACGGCACGCAGGAACATCGGCAGCGTGACCGCAGCACGCGTGCGCAGCACGTCATTGGTCAGTGCTTCCCCGAAGATGAGGTGACCGGCGCGACGATGATCGCCCAGATATGTTGTCGCGCTGTCGAACACACCGTACAGCCGAGCGCGGGCGTTGCCGGTACGGCCGGCTTGGTCGGCGCCGTCGCCGTCGGAGACGACTGCGCGCAGTAGGTCGGACACCGCACGTTCGTACGTGGCGAGCAGGAGGGCGTCAGTGTCGGCGAAGCTCTCGTAGAAATGCCGTGGACTCACATTGGCCGCACGGCAGACGGCGCGAACCACCAGGCCCTTGGAGCCGTGATCTCCCACGATCTCCAGGCACGCGGTGATCAACCGTTCGCGGCGGTCGTCGGCCCGCTCGTCGGGAGACGTTCCGCGCCAAAGGTGCTCGCTGTTCATCCTGGTCCGGCGGTCAATCGTCTGCGAAGGCCGACCGGCACGACACCATCGCGACATGCTGGAGGCGAACGTCTGCGCACAAGGACATCCTTCCAGCCAACCACGGTGCGGACGGCCGATCAGAGGCCCCTGTTCACGCGGCATCGACCGGCGGCATCAACCGGCGGCTCACAGATTGAAGAACCGGGTCAGCGGGGTATGCCAACTCCACCACTGATCGGACAATTTTAGGAGGCGACCATGGCAAAGGGTGATATCAGCACCTACATCGAGGACGGCGTGTGGAAGTCGAAGGTGGAAGGCAGCAGCCGCGCCGCCCACGCTGGTGGGACGAAGGCTCAGCAGCAGGCCGTTGGCCGCGACATGGCAAAGGCCCGTCACGTCGAGCACACCATCCGCAATGTCGACGGCACGATATCGGAGAAGAACTCCTATGGCCATGACCCGCATCCGCCGAAAGGGTAAAGACGGACAAGCGTGCTGGCGAGCGGGCGGGGTTGCATAGATTGGCTGCATGCGCAGTTACACGTGGACCACACGCCTGACCGCCGGAGCCCTCACCGCCGCCGGATTGAGCCTGCTGATCGGGTGCTCGACAGACGCCGGCAAGGGCCAGTCCAACGCATCCACGTCGCCGTCCCCGCAGGCGACCACGACCACCGAGGCGCCGACCCCGACGGCCGCACCCGGCGAGGTGGCGACATCGCCCGGCGGGGTCACCACCGCCGTGGGTGCCGATGCGCAGTCCACCGAAGAGGAGTATTTCCAGGCCTGTCATGCCGCAAAGCTGTGGATGCAGGCCAAGGGCGGGGATCTGAAAGCACAGGTCGAGCCGTACCTGGCGAGCGTGCAGGCACCTGACGCGGCACCCGGGCCGGGCACCTACAACGTGCCGTGGGCTCAGCTTGAGCCGGGACGTCAGGCTGCCGTCATCGTCGCGGCGCGGGCGGCCGCCGACGAGCTCTGCAGCTAGTTCGAATCACGCTGCGGCGAGTCCCCCGCCTCCCCGCCCTGGGCGGTCACCCAGGCGCGGGCGCGCTCGACGGCGACGTCGAGCGCGCCGAAGACCCGGTCGGAGGCGGGCACGACGCCGTCGTCGCCCAGTAGGTCGTCGAGGCCACCGCGCCGCAGCACGTCAGCGGTGCCGGGGTTGACTCCCGCGATCATCAGCCTGCCGTGGTTGGCCGCCAGTTGGCCTGCCCAACGGCGCAGCGCCTTGATCGTCACCGATGAGGGAACGTCGGGCAGTGACCGCAGGCTGAGCACCACAACGGCGTTGGTGGTGTCGTCGGCCCGCGGCCAGGTCTCGTCGATGCGCGCCACCTCGGCGAACAGGCCCACCCCGGCGTAGTGCAGCACCGTGACATCGTTGCTGGCGCACCGTTCCGGGACGGGAGCCTGCTGCCAGCCTCCGTCCGCTGTGGGGATCAGTGCCATCAGCTGCGCGGCCTCGGCGGCCTTCGCGCAGTACAGCACCAGCGAGGTGATCACGCCGATGACGATCGCGGTGTGCAGCGGCAGCTGGGTGGTGGCGGCGAACGTGATGAGCATCGCCACCGCCGACAATGGCGCGACCCGCAGCACCAGCTTGATGTCGGGCAGCCGGCCGACCACCAGCTCAGCCCCGATCACCAGGATCAGGCCGCCGATCACGGGCATCGGAATGATCTCTGCGACCGAGCCTGCGATCAACACGAGACCGGCCAGCCAGATACCGGCAAAGATGCCGGCCCACCTGGTCTGAGCGCCGGCCGAGGTGGCAACCCCGGTGCGGGACAGTGAGCCGCCGGCCGGCAACGCACCGAACATGCCACCTGCCACATTTGCCG
The DNA here is from genome assembly GCF_005924235.1 of Mycobacterium sp. DBP42. Lineage (NCBI taxonomy): Bacteria > Bacillati > Actinomycetota > Actinomycetes > Mycobacteriales > Mycobacteriaceae > Mycobacterium > Mycobacterium sp. DBP42. The sequence continues at coordinate 9,226 of NZ_VCMY01000061.1, read as the reverse complement.
CGCCCTGGGCCAGGAAATCTCCGTTCATATTGGTGCGGCTGCCGTCCGGGTTCGGCACGGCCGCAGAGATGCCCGCGGCTTGAGCCAGCGCGACGAGCGCCACCGCCACGCCGCCGACGATCAGTTCGGGCATCGCGGCGAAGTTCGGAACCGTAACCGGGGGAAGCGCATTCGCAATCGCCGCGATGTCACCGACGGTTTCGACGTCGATGCTGGCGACGGCCACCACCGCGGTCACCACGACGAGAGCCAGCAACGTCGCGAACGATTCGAGTGGCTTGATGAAGTGGAACACCGCCCACACCGCGACAGTGCCCAGCGCCACGGCCACGGCGGGCAGGTGCCACAGACCCATGTGCGCCAGCGAGTCGATGAATTTGCCAATGGTGTTGCCGCTCTGCGGTTTGTACCCGGTGGCGTCACCCAGGACACCGGCCACGATCTGCAGGGCGATACCGGTGGAAAAGCCGGTCATCACCGCGTTGGAGACGAAGTTCATGATCGAGCCGAAACGCAGCAGGCCGAATAGCAGCATCACCGCGCCGACCACAATGGCCAGGGCCGCAACATTGGCCGGGTCCGCCGGATCGAGCCCGGCCTCCTTGAGCACGCTGCGCGACGTCAGGGCGATGGCACTGGTCAACGTTGTCACCATGAGCACAGTGCGGGCGAACAGCGACCCGATGATGCCCGGCACGATGCCGGCATAGATACCGGTGACCGGGTTGAAGCCACCGATACTGGCGTAGGCCATGCCCTCGGGTATCGAAAACAGACCCGTGACCAGTCCGGAAATGACGTCACGAGGCTTGGGACGGCCCAATTTCCGAGCGAATGCTGGCGTACCCACGGAATCAACCCTCGCACGAATGCGTCCGCCGTGGGCGATACTGCGGATGTGCGCGTGCCAGGAATTCTTCCGTATCAGCGACCGTGGCTACGCGCCGATGTCGTCGCCGGCCTGGCCGCCGGTGCGGTGATCATCCCGTCGCCCGCAGTGTGCGCCGCCCCGACGAACCCCAGATCGATGCCGACTGCGAGTGTCGGCCAACGGCGTTGCCGCACTGTCGAGTTCGTTCTTCCAGTGCGCTGCACCGGCCTGCGCGACGGGCTGCACCGGATGGCGAAACGCTGGCCGTGGTGGCAGGAAGTGGAGAGCCAGGGGCGCTACGGGTAAAGCCCGCGCAGCCGGCCGGCCTGCGCGACCCGTTCGACGGCCAGGCAGGTCGCGGCCGCGCGAAGCGGTCGCCGCAGTTTCTCGGCGTGGGCGCAAACCTGTTCCCAGGCAGTCAGCATGCGTTCGGCCAGCCGCGCCTCGACTTGGTCGACACCCCACCAATACGACTGATTCGCTTGTACCCACTCGAAGTACGAGACGATGACGCCGCCGGCATTGGCCAGGATGTCGGGGACCACCAGCGTTCCAGCGTCGTTGAGTAGCCGATCCGCCTCAGGGGTGGTGGGCCCGTTGGCCCCCTCGACGACAACGGTGGCCTTGATCTGCGCTGCGTTACCTGCGTGGACCACACCTTCGACGGCCGCGGGGACCAGCAGATCGACTTCTGTCGAGAGCAAGTCTTCGTTGCCGATCGGGTCGGCATCTGCGAAGCCGACCACCGAGCCGGTGGCGTCGACATGACCGGCCAAGGACGTGATGTCGAGGCCGGAGTCAGCGCTGACGGCGCCGTACTCATCAGATACCGCCACGACGCGCACACCGGCAGCCTCGAGAAAGAGGGCCGCGTGCCGGCCGACCTTTCCGAAGCCCTGGACCGCGGCGGTGGCCCCCTCGGGTTTGACGCCACGAGACCGCAGGGCAGCCAGGGCGATGTGGACGACCCCGCGCGATGTCGACGTCGCCCGGCCCAAAGAACCGCCGAGGCTCACCGGCTTACCGGTGGCGACCCCGAGAACGGTGTGCCCCTTCTGAACGGAATAGGTGTCCATCATCCAGGCCATGGTTTGCTCGTCGGTCCCGACATCGGGTGCGGGGATGTCATGGTCCGGCCCGATCAGCGGACTGATCTCGCTGGTGTAGCGCCGGGTGATGCGTTCGAGTTCGGCGCAGCTGTACTGACGCGGATCAATGCGGATCCCGCCTTTCGCGCCGCCGTAGGGCACATCGAGCAGTGCGCATTTCCACGTCATCCACATTGCCAGGGCGCGAACCTCGTCGAGTGTGACGTCAAGGGAATAGCGCAAACCGCCCTTCGCCGGGCCACGAGAGACGTTGTGTTGTACCCGATGTCCGATGAGCAGTTCCAACTCACCGGAATCCCGATGCAGCGGAACGGCCACGGTGAGCTCGCGGCGGGGGCTGGCCAGCAGCTCGTACATTCCGTCGTCGTAACCCAGGATCGTGACGGCATCGCGGAGTTGGGCACGTGCGTCGTCGAACGGGTGGGCGAAATCGGCCGCAGTGTGTTCGAGCGTGGTCAAAATTCTCCTTCTGTTGGTTGACCAGATGCCGCTGATCTGCGCATCCCCAGAACATCGACGGGGCATCCGGGTCAGCTCGCGATATGACTGCCCGGCCGGCCGACGGAACGGGCCAGGCCGAAATGTCCTTGTACCGATGCTAATTGGCATCACCGCCGCCCGGCGGATGCAGAGCGGGTCTCAAACCATGTTCTAAGACTTGCCGTCGGGCCCAGGCCCGGGTACGAGGTGGCGACCATCTCCCCCACGTGCTTCACAATGGACGTATGCGTGTTGCTCTGGCCCTCGGCAGTGGTGGGGCTCGCGGCTACGCGCACATCGGGGTGATCAACGAGCTGCAGGATCGCGGTTACGAGGTCGTCGGGGTTTCCGGGTCATCGATGGGGGCGCTGGTCGGCGGGTTGCACGCAGCCGGTGCGCTCGATGAGTTCGCTGACTGGGCGCGGACTTTGACCCAGCGGGCCGTGCTGCGGCTGTTGGATCCGTCGATCACCGCGGCCGGGATCCTGCGCGCCGAGAAAATTCTCGATGCGGTCCGCGACATCATCGGCGAGGCCACCATCGAAGAACTGCCGATCCCTTACACCGCGGTTGCGACGGATCTGATCACCGGCAAATCGGTGTGGTTGCAGCATGGCGCGCTGGACTCGGCGATCCGGGCGTCGATCGCCATTCCCGGCGTGATCGCCCCGCATGTGCTCAATGGCCGGCTACTCGGTGACGGCGGCATCCTCGACCCGCTGCCCATGGCGCCGATCGCTGCGGTCAACGCCGACCTCACCATCGCGGTCAGCCTGGCCGGCGGTGACCCGGGCACCGCGGCCGCACCCGAGGATCCCGAGCGGCGGCCGACCACCGAGTGGCTCAACCGGATGATGCGGAGTACATCGGCTGTGCTGGACACGGCGTCGGTGCGGTCCGTGCTGGATCGTCCGACTGCTCGCGCGGTGTTGAGCCGGTTCGGGGCCTCACTGCCGCCCGAGGACAGTTCCGGATCCGACGAGGCCGGGCACGACGATCAGGCCGACGTGCCGGACGACGCCGTAGGCGTCCCCGATCCAGCGGTGCCCGAGGTGCCTGACGTGCCGGAACCGGCCGACGTGCCGAAGCTGGGCAGCTTCGAGGTGATGAACCGCACCATCGACATCGCGCAGGCCGCGCTGGCCCGGCACACGCTCGCGGCGTACCCGCCGGACCTGCTCATCGAGGTGCCGCGCACGGTGTGCCGGAGCCTGGAATTCCACCGGGCCGCCGAGGTCATCGACATCGGCCGAGAGCTGACTGCCCGCGCGCTCGACGGCTGATTGTCAGCCCGCCAGGAACGCGGCGACCTCGGCCGCCACCCTGCGGCCTTGCGCGCGTCCGGCCTGGGCCGAAGGCACCCGGCACGCCGGGTCGAGCGGATTCTTGCCGAACGCGGCAAGGGCGTCATCGTCGGCGAAGATCCCCAAGGAGCGTCCGTCGAAGCCGTCGACCTCCTCGGCAGCGCCGGTGCCGAACGGGGACGGTGTCGAGCGGCCCTGCGGCACCAGGGCGACCGCGGTGTCACAGTCGGCCGCCAGCGCCATGTTGACCGCGCTGCCGATGCCGCCGTCCATGAAGCGTCGGCCGCCGATCGTCACGACCGGCCACACGGCGGGGACCGCACAGCTGGCGGCAACCGCGTCGACCAGCGACACCCCGGAGTCTCGGTCCAGCGTCACCAGTTCGCCGGTGTCGATGTCGATCGCCGAGATCCGCAGCACCCGGTCGGGCCAGTCGTGCGACGGCAGGCGCTGTTCGATCACCTTGCGCCGCACCGCCGGGTCGATGGTGGCGGTGCTCGCTGCCACCGCGCCGATGCCTTGCAGCTTCTGCGCTTTGGTGGTGTTGGGCGTCAGCATGGCCTTGACGAACAGGTCGGTGACGCTGTCGATGCTGACGTCGGGGTCGAGTTCGGCCGATACGGCACCGACCTGGCGCTCGAACAGTTCCTCCAGCCGCAGGCCGCTGCTGAGCTGCGCGGACACCGTCGAACCCGCCGACGTGCCCACCAGCACGTCGGAGTCCAGCAGCGCGCCGGCAGTTTCAGGAGATTCGTCGGCGATGCCCTGCAGGATGCCGGTTTCCCAGGCGATGCCTGCGATACCTCCACCGGCGAGCACCAGTGCACGTTTGGAAGTCACGAACGTCGAGTGTGCCAGGCTACCCGTGCTGCGACGCCGCAGCCTTGGCGCTCAGATCCTCGCGGCGCAGCAGGTGGCGCGGCGGCTCCGGAAATGCCCGCTGAGGGTTGATCTCCAGGTTCGCATCGACATGTACCAACTCACCGGGGGCGATGGGCCGCCAGTCCTCACCGTCCATCGGCTCGCTGGCGAACACCACCGACGGCTGCGTGGTCAGCTGTTCCGACTCGGCGCGGATCCGCGCGCTGCGCAGGCGCAGGCGCCGCTGTGACGAATGTCTGCGGTCGAGCACGTACAGGTCGTGAGTGTCGGGGTAGCGCAGCACCCACATGTCGGTGGCGGTGCTGAGCAGGAGGTTGACCGCGTAGATCCCTACGTTGTCGGCCAGCCAGCCGACGGCGTCCACGATGCCCGCACCGATGTCGCCGTCGCGCGCCCGCACGGCCGCGGTGATGAGCGCGAACACGCGCTCGGAGTCGGTCTGGCCTTGGACGAGCTCTGCCACCCCAAGCTCACGGATTCGGTCGTCGAGCACGTCCAGACCTTCGACGACGCCGTTGTGCGCAAAGATCCGGCCGTCCTGGACGAACGGATGGGTGTTCACCGGATCCAGCGCGCCCGTCGAGGCGTAACGAACGTGGGCGATGAATGTCGTGGCAGTGACATCGTGTGCCTCCGTGGCGAATTCGGAATCCTGCCACGCCGCTACCGGCTCCTTGTGCACCACGGCCAGACCGTCGGGCCCGAATACCCCCAGCCCGGTGCCATCTGGGTTGCGCCGGCTCTGCTCAGCGAGGTTGTCCGGAGCATCGAGCAGCCAGAAGGTCGCCGGCACCAGTCGGCGGCCGGCGTGCAGACCGAACAATCGGCACATCGCCTCAACACACCCGATGAAGTGCCATGATTTCCGATAGTAGCCGGGTAGACGAAGGGGATGCCATGACCGCCGATCTGGGGCCCACCATGCGGGCGGAACGCTTCTATGCCGACACCAAACGCGTTGCGGTGGAAGATGTTCCGATACCCGAGCCCGGCCCTGGCGAGGTGCTGGTCAAGGTGGCGTTCTGCGGCATCTGCCATTCCGACCTGAGCCTGATCAACGGCACCTTCCCCGCGCAGGCCCCGGTGGTCACGCAAGGTCACGAGGCCTCGGGCACCATCGCCAAGCTGGGCCCGGGTGTCACCGGCTGGGCCGAGGGCGACCGCGTCATCGTCGCAGCCGGCCGGCCGTGTCTGCAATGCCCCAACTGCCGGCGCGGCGACATCGCCAACTGCATGCGAATCCAGTTGATGGCCTTCGCCTATGACGGGGCGTGGGCCGAATACACGCTGGCTCAGGCGGTCGGACTCACCCGGGTGCCCGACAACGTGCCGCTGGAGCAGGCCGCGATCCTGGCCGATGCGGTCTCGACGCCGTACGGCGCCGTGGTGCGCACCGGCAAGGTCGGCATCGGGGAGTCGGTCGGAGTGTGGGGGCTGGGCGGGGTCGGCACGCACATCGCACAGCTGGCCCGGCTGGTAGGTGCCGTGCCGGTGGTGGCCGTCGACATCAAACCCGAGGTGCTCGAACGTGCCCTGTCACTCGGCGCCGATTATGCGTTCGACGCCGCTGACGAGCAGCTCGGCGAGAAGATCGCCGAGGTCACCGGGGGCCGGGGACTGGACGTGGCGTTCGACGCGGTGGGGCTGAAGTCGACGTTCGAGCAGGCGTTGGGCCAGTTGACCGTCGGAGGCCGCTTGGTCGCAGTCGGAATGAGCGCCCAGGAACCGACCATCGGCCCGACGTCGATGTTCGGCCTGACCCAGAAGCAGGTGCTCGGCCACCTGGGTTACCAGAACGTCGACATCTCGACATTGGCCACGCTGGTGTCGCTGGGCCGGCTGGACCTGTCCCGCTCGATCAGCGAGATCGTGTCACTGGAAGACATCGCCCTGGGCATCGACAAGCTGGAGCGCCAGGAAGGCAATCCGATCCGGATCCTGGTGCGCCCCTGAGGTGTTGTGCGCCGAACCTGAGGTTGTGTGCGAGTTTCCGCGAAAATCTCGAACACAACCTCAGCTTCGGCGGGCTTTGCCTGTGATGAGAGGCAGGTCCGGGTACGTGACGACGCCGGGCTCGGCGGCACACACCGCGGGCACCGAGTTGACGCAGTGCGCCGCGGTGGCGACGACGCCGGACTCCGGGCCTTCTTCGCCGGCCTCGGACTGGAAGCCCTTGATGATGACCGTGAAGTCCGGGTTGCCGCGGACCTCCATCTCGTAACGCTGCCCATCTGATCCGAAAGTCCATGCGGGATCGAGGTTTTCCTCGCCCATGAGCCAATTCACCGTGACCCGCACGACGGGTTCCCCGTCGACGAGGGCCTCCCAGTGGAACTTGCGCGCAGCGACCTGTCCGGGCTCGATGACGCCGATCGGCGAGTCGATGGGCGCGGTGGCGACCGCGATCTCCTGGCTGGCCCGGATGCGTGGGTCGATCTGGAAGCCCACCTGATCGACCACCATCTTGACGGCCTGGATGAAACCGCCGTCGAGCATCTTCTGCATCGGGCCGCTCAACGCGGTGTCAGGGGTCCCGCCGAACCCCATCACGTGGCGCACCACATCGGGCGCATCGTAGGTACGTAGGTCCGAAAACTCCTCGGCACGAACGAACTTCACACCAGTTGCCATCGCGGAAAACACCAGCGGGAACTTCTCGCTGATCCCGCCGGGCGCGATGCCGGTGCCGTGCAACGTGGCATTGCCCTGAAGCGCGGCGGCCCGCATCGGCGCGGCCTGCTTCTCACTGGGGTACAGCCAGCCGACGGGAGTGACCACGTTCTTGCCCGAACGCAGGAGCGCCGCCACCTCGTCAGGGTCGGGGATCAGCGGCGAGTAGATCACCGCGTCGGCATCCAGCGCCAGGATCTCCTCGGCACTGCTGGTCGCCGTGATGCCGAGTGGTTCGGTGCCGATGATCTCGCCGACATCCTTGCCGTTCTTGGCGTCCGAATGCACCCAGCAGCCGACGAGTTCCAATTCGGGATGCTCCAGCACACCGTTGATCGCGGCCACGCCGACCCCACCGGTTGCCCACTGCACGACCTTGAGCGTCAAGACCCCTCCTCGGCAGAACTAGAACACGTTCTACTGGTCTACACCACCGTCGTCGTCAGCGGAAGGGCGGTGACACCGACTCCAGTTGAAGAGGGTTGCCCCGATTTCGCAATGAAGTATGTTCCGTTGCATGGCTAACAAAGTGTTCGTCGTCGGCGTGGGGATGACGAAATTCGAAAAACCAGGACGTCGCGAGGGTTGGGACTACCCGGACATGGCGCGCGAGTCCGGCACCAAGGCCCTCGAGGACGCGGGCATCTCGTATGACCAGGTGCAGCAGGGTTACGTCGGGTACTGCTCGGGTGATTCCACCTCAGGTCAGCGCGCACTCTACGAACTGGGCATGACGGGAATCCCGGTCGTCAACGTCAACAACAACTGTTCGACGGGGTCGACCGCGCTTTACCTTGCCGCACAGGCGATTCGCGGCGGCCTGGCCGATTGCACGATGGCCCTGGGCTTCGAGAAGATGCAGCCGGGCTCGCTGGGCGGCGGCGCGCAGGACCGCGAGTCCCCGCTGGGCCGCCACGTCAAGGCCCTGGCCGAAATCGACGAGTTCGCCTTCCCCGTCGCACCGTGGATGTTCGGCGCGGCCGGCCGCGAGCACATGAAGAAGTACGGCACCACCGCCGAGCACTTCGCGAAGATCGGCTACAAGAACCACAAGCATTCGGTGAACAACCCGTATGCGCAGTTCCAGGACGAGTACACCCTCGACGACATCTTGGCCGCCAAGATGATCTCCGATCCGCTGACCAAGCTGCAGTGCTCCCCCACCTCCGACGGGTCGGGTGCGGCGATCGTGGCCAGTGAGGCGTTCGTCGACAAGCACGGCCTGGCCGGCCAAGCGGTCGAGATCGTCGGGCAGTCGATGACCACCGACTTCACCTCGACCTTCGACGGCAGCGCCGCCAACATCATCGGCTATGACATGAATGTGCAAGCGGCCCAGCAGGTCTACGCGCAGTCCGGCCTCGGCCCCGAGGACTTCCAGGTCATCGAGCTGCATGACTGCTTCTCCGCCAACGAACTGCTGCTGTACGAAGCCCTGGGCCTGTGCGCCGAGGGTGAGGCGCCGCGGTTGATCGACAACGACGACACCACCTACGGCGGTCGCTGGGTGGTCAACCCGTCTGGCGGGCTGATTTCCAAGGGCCACCCCTTGGGCGCGACGGGCCTGGCCCAGTGTTCCGAGCTGACCTGGCAGTTGCGCGGCACCGCCGACAAGCGTCAGGTCGACGGGGTCAGCGCAGCCCTGCAGCACAACATCGGCCTCGGCGGCGCGGCCGTCGTGACGGCCTACCAGCGCGCCGAGCGGTAACCCTTCCCGCGAATGGGTGCGCGCCTAGCTCCTGCCACCCGTCGTCCACCACCCGTTGCCACACTGGAGTGGCTGTCGACGTCGATAGCTGCTCTGGTGTGACACAGCGGAGACGGCCCAGCACGTTGCGTCACGCCAGCGTGGCGCTCGGGCTCGACGGCCACTCTGGCGTGACAGTGGCGGGGCGGGGCGACAGTGGCGG
>NZ_VCMY01000060.1:0-26687 GCF_005924235.1 Mycobacterium sp. DBP42 | reverse complement strand
CCCCCAGCCCCGATCAACCCGATGGCCGCCCCGGCTCCCGTTGATCCCTTCGCACCGCCGCCGCCGGCCGATCCCATGGCCGCCCCGGCTCCCGTTGATCCCTTCGCACCGCCGCCACCGGCCGACGCGATCCCGCCCGCCCCGATGGATGGTCCGGCACCGATCGTGCTCGACGTCCCGCCGCCGCCGGCACCCCCGGCGCCCGGCGAACCGGCTCCGGTCGCCATCTGACATCACACCTGTCGGTGGTCAGCGGGCCACGATCGTTCGGATAACGTCTGGATGTGATCGTGCTCCTGCCACCGTCGGAGACCAAACGCACCGGCGGGGACGACCCGCCGGTGCGTTTGGACATTCTGAGCTCTCCGCAGCTCACCCCGCTTCGCCAGTCGCTGATCGACGAACTGGTCGACCTCGCCGGCGACCCGCCCGCGTGCCGCAAGGCTCTGGGCATCTCCGCCGCCCAGGACGCAGAGATCGAGCGCAATGCCGCGCTGTGGCACGCGCCCACGATGCCGGCCATCGAGCGATACACCGGAGTCCTCTACGACGCGCTCGACATCGGATCCCTGCGCGGGACCGCCGCCACGCGCGCCCGCGCCCGGCTGGCAGTCGGATCAGCGTTGTTCGGTCTGCTTCGGGCCGACGATCCCGTACCCGCCTACCGGTTGTCGGCCTCCTCAAAGCTGCCCGGCCAACCCGGCCTGGCCAAACGCTGGCGCCCACTGCTGGAGCCGGTGCTGGCCGGCATCGCGGCCGCGGAGCTGATCGTGGATCTGCGCTCCGGCTCATACGCAGGACTGGGTCGTATCCCCGGCGCCGTCCGCGTGCAGGTTCTGGCCGAACACCCCGACGGACGCCGCAGCGTGGTCAGCCACTTCAACAAGGCCCACAAAGGTCAATTGGCGCGCGCACTGGCCGGCTCCCGGGCCGAGCCCAGCGACGTGGCCGCCGTGGCGGCCATTGCCCGCCGCAGTGGCATGAACGTAGAACGCGACGGAAACGACCTCACCATCGTGGTGTCAGCCTGACGCGTGCCGGCGTTGCCCGGCACCAGCCGCGCTGACGACCCAAATCGCTTCTGCCTGTGGTGTACTGGCATACAGTCGGCCGCCTCACGCGAATCTGATTGTTGCCGAGCTAATTTCAGTACCCCCGCGCGACCGACCCACGAGGAAAGCAGGTTTCGGCCAATTCCCGGGTGTTGCCCACAGCGCCCTGCCGCGTCGTGCACAATATGAGCTCGCGTCAGCGCCTGTCGCCGTGCCACGCCCACCACACCGCCGTTCCCCGGGAGCAAGCTTGGTCACCCGCCTCGTTTCCACACCGCATCCGACGTATCAGCCGGCTCGCCGTGGACGACATCGGAAGGTACCGGAACGACGTTGGCTACCCGTCGGCATCGGGGTGGCGGCCGCGGCCGTGGTCAGCTCCATGCTGACCGCATTCGTCATCCTCACCACACTCGCCTCCAAATTCTCGGCCAGAGATTCGGTCTACGCCGTCGGGGCCCGGACCTACGAGGTGAAACCGCACCGGCCCCCGCAGCGCAGTTTCGCCGCGCGCGCCGCCGCGGCCCCGGCCGCGACGTTCGCCTCCGACGGATCCGGCTTCGTCGATTCTCAAGCGCGGTGCGCGGACACCCAGACGGCCCGGGCGATCGGGCGTACTGAAAGATCACTGGTGGTGATCTGCCTGGACCGCACCGGCCGGCTGGAGTACCACGGTGTCCGACTCTCCGACAAGGCCGCGCTCGCGGCGTCGGCCGACCTCACGCCGGGCCGCCGGTTCGTCGCACGCAACTACCAGGTCAACTACTCCGTCTCGCCGACCGAGTTGCTCGTCACCTCGGGCAGCGCGGTGCTCAAACGCGAACCGATGGTCGAGTACCGCGAGATCCTGTCCACGCCGGTCGTCATCGCACCGCGGTAGCCGCGTTAAGCTGGCCGCTCATCGGCCACGCGGCGGGAGATCGATGTCCACATTCTGGCGGTACATCCGCATCCAGGCCATGGTGTTCGTCGTCGGTATCGTCGGGCCGATCTTTCTGACCGTTTACTTTGCTGCACAACCAGATCCGACTCTCAAATGGATGTACTTCACGGGTCTGATCATCACCGCGATCGAGGTTCTCATCGCGCTCGAGTTGACCCGCATCAGCAGCCCTCCCGATACCGCCAGTGATCGCCCGGAAGTGATGTGACATGGATTCGTCGTCGGCCTTCGAGCTCGCCCGCACCGATGGGATCGGACAGGCGGCGTTGGCCGCTGCCGGTGAGGTGACCGCCGTCGAGTTGCTCGACGCCGCGATCATCAGGGTCGAGGCGACCCGCAGTCTCAATGCCGTGATCACCGACCTGTTCGACCGGGGTCGGGCCCAGGCCGCTGCCCTCGACGAGTCGGGGGTGCTGCGCGGTGAGCGATCCGGGCCGCTCGCCGGGGTGCCGTTCCTGCTCAAGGATCTCGGAGCGGCACTGGCGGGCACTCGCGAATCGATGGGCTGCCGCGCTTTTCGCGACCATGTGGCAACTGAAACCGCGTGGACGGTGGACCGCTACCTCGATGCCGGCCTCGTGGTCTTCGGCAAGACCAACACCCCCGAGTGGGGCAACCACTGCACCACCGAGCCCTTGCTGTCCGGTCCCACGGTGAATCCCTGGTCGTCGACCGTCACCCCGGGCGGATCCAGCGGCGGTTCGGCTGCCGCGGTGGCCGCCGGCGTGGTGCCCGCGGCTTCGGGTGGCGACGGTACCGGGTCGATCCGCGTGCCCGCGTCCTGTTGCGGTGTCGTCGGACTCAAGCCTCGACGTGGCCGGTCCTCCTTCGCCCCTGACGGCGGTCACGGACTCGAAGGCCTGGTGAACAGTCACGCGTTGGCCCGAACGGTCCGTGACTGCGCGGCCTTGCTGGACGTCATCGCCGGGACCGCCCCCGGTGATCCCTACAGTGCGGCCGTCGCACCCGTCTCTTTCCTGGACGCGGCCGCCCAGACGCCGTCGGCGCAGCGCATCCTGATCGCCACCTCGTCGCCGTTTCCCACCGACCGAAGCGACCCCGAGGTGGTCTCGGCGGTCGAGGCCGCCGGGCGGCTGCTGGAAAGCCTCGGCCACCACGTCACCCCGGGGGCTCCTACGGTCGACCCGGACGTGGTCGCCGACGCCATCGCGGTGCTGCACACCGTCAGTAACGCCCAGTTGCACGAATTGGCCCGGCAACATCTGGGCCGGGCGCCGCGCGAGGACGAGTTCGAGCCGAGCACCTGGGTGATGATCCGCGAGGGCTTCACCACCACCGGACTGGCCTATGCGGGTGCCATCGCCGACATCCATGCCCAGACGCGGCGGTTCGCCGCGGGAATGGCCGGTCACGATGTGCTGCTGGTGCCGACGCTGCTGACCGGTCCGCCGCCGTACGGGCTGCTGAATCAGCCCCGCGGTACCACCCGGGCGTTCTTCGATGTCGAGTTCGCCAGCACCGGATGGACGGCCTTGGCCAATGTGACCGGTTGGGCTGCCATATCGCTGCCCCTGGGCCAGACGTCGGACGGACTGCCCATCGGGGTGCAGCTGATGGCTCCCGACGAATCGGTCCTGCTCAGCCTGGCCGGCCAACTCGAGCAGGCCGCCCCGTGGGCTGCCCCCACCCCGCCCCGATGGGTGGGCGCTACCGCCGGGACGTAGCCGCATATCCTCTGAGGCGAACTGTGCGCCACTGTGGTGTGCGCAACAGCAGAACAACAGCGCCGACGCCGTCTTCAAAGGAGTGGACAACCTCATGGTTAATCAGCAGCAGGCCGACAAGATGACCACGGGTAAGGGCTTCATCGCCGCGCTCGACCAGAGTGGCGGGTCCACCCCCAAGGCCCTGCGTCTCTACGGGGTCGAGGAGAGCGCCTATTCCTCCGAAGAGCAGATGTTCGACCTGATCCACCAGATGCGCTCGCGCATCATCACCTCGCCGGTGTTCAACGGTGACCGGGTCCTGGCCGCGATCCTGTTCGAGCAGACCATGGACCGCACCATCGAGGGCAAGCCCACCGCGACCTATCTGTGGGAGGACAAGGGCGTGGTGCCGCTGCTCAAGATCGACAAGGGCTTGGCCGATGCGGCCAACGGTGTGCAGGTGATGAAGCCGATGCCCGGCCTGGACGATCTGCTGGCGCGCGCGGCGAAGAACGGCATCTTCGGTACCAAGGAGCGTTCGGTGATCGGCGCGGCCGACGCCGAGGGCATCGCAGCGGTGGTCGCCCAGCAGTTCGAGGTCGCCAAGCAGGTTTTGTCGCACGGCCTGATCCCGATCATCGAGCCCGAGGTGACCATTTCGATCTCCGACAAGGCCGAGGCCGAGGAGCTGCTGCGCGGCGAGATCGCCAAGAACCTCGATGCGCTGCCGGCCGATCAGAAGGTGATGCTCAAGCTGACCCTGCCCACCCAGACCAACCACTACCAGGCGCTGGTCGAGCACCCCAAGGTGATGCGGGTGGTGGCGCTGTCCGGTGGCTACTCGCGCGACGAGGCCAACAAGCTGCTAGCCGCCAACACCGGCGTGATCGCCAGCTTCAGCCGCGCGTTGACCGAGGGTCTGTCGGCACAGCAGAGCGACGACGAGTTCAACGCCACGTTGGACAAGTCCATCCAGTCGATCTACGACGCGTCCGTCGCGGGCTAGTCGCGGAACCGGCGAGGCGCGCGCAGATGGTCATCCCGATCGATCGCCCCAAACTGGAGGGCAATGTCGCCGTGGGCGACGGCCGGCAGCTCGGCTTCGCCGAGTTCGGCGATCCCCAGGGCCGTGCGGTCTTCTGGCTGCACGGCACCCCGGGTGCCCGCAGGCAGATCCCGACCGAGGCCCGGATCTACGCCGAGCGGAACCACATCCGGCTGATCGGGGTGGACCGGCCCGGCATCGGTTCGTCCACCCCGCACCAGTACGACCGGGTGCTGGATTTCGGTGACGACCTGCGCACCATTGCCGACACCCTGGGCATCGACAAGATGGCCGTCATCGGCTTGTCCGGCGGCGGGCCCTACACGCTGGCCACCGCGGCGGCCATGCCCGACCGGGTGGTGGCGGCCGGGGTGCTCGGCGGCGTAGCGCCGATGGTGGGCCCCGACGCGATCAGCAGTCCGCTCATGCAGCTCGGTGCGGCGGTCGCCCCGATCCTGGAGGTGGCCGGCGCACCGATCCGGTTGGCCGCCTCCGGGCTGATCCGGCTGATCCGTCCGGTCGCGTCGCCCGCGCTGGAGATCTACGCGCGGATCTCCCCCGAGGGCGACCGGCGCATGCTGGGCCGCCCCGAGTTCAAGGCGATGTTCCTCGACGATCTGCTCAACGGCAGCCGCAAGCAGCTGGCCGCGCCGTTCTACGACATCGTGGTGTTCGAGCGCGACTGGGGTTTCCGGCTTGACGAGGTCAGGGTTCCGGTGCGCTGGTGGCACGGCGACCACGACCACATCGTGCCGTTCGCACACGGTCAGCACGTGGTCTCCCGGTTACCCGATGCGGTGATGACCGAGCTGCCCTACGAGAGCCACCTCGGCGGGCTGGGGTGCGCCGAGGAGATCATGGGCACGATGATCTCCATGTGGGACAAGACGAAGTAACACCCACCTCGCCCGGGGGTTGACCTCAACCATTGTTGAGGGTCGAGGCTGGGGTCATGACAAACTCGATGCCCCAGATCCGGTCCGACCTGTGGGAAACCCGTACCGACACACCGTTTCCCGGTCTGACGACGCACTCCTACCTGTGGACGTCGGGCGGGCACACCGCGCTGTTCTACTGCCCGGCCGGCGACGCAGACTTCGCCACGCTGGAGTCGCTCGGCGGTGTCGACGACCACTATCTGTCCCACCAGGACGAGGCCGGCCCGATGCTGGCCCGAATCGCCGAACACTTCGGTTCCCGGTTGCATGCGCCCGCGGCCGAGCGCGAGACGATCGAGCGGCACAGCCCGATCGACGTGCCGCTGTCCGCCCGCCACGTCGATGACCGCGGCGTCGAGGTGATCCCCACCCCCGGTCACACTCCCGGCAGCACGAGCTATCTGGTCAAGGGCGCCCAGGGCCGGTACCTCTTCACCGGGGACACCATGTTCGTCGCCGCCGACGGTCGGTGGTCGACGTTCGTGATTCCCGGCATCGGCGATGCCGGGGCCATGGCCGACAGCCTGCACGTGCTGGCGAGCCTGCGGCCCGATGTGGTGATCTCCAGCGCATACGGTGCGCGTGCGGTCACGACACTCGACGAAGGCACGTGGCCGGCCTGCGTGGACGAGGCACTGCAATCGGTGCCGGTGCCCGGCTGACGTTCGAGTAGCGCACTACTCTAGGCCCGGCCCCGGCCGGCTCCGATACTTCGAACAACTGGCGATGTGCCAGCGGTCCGGAGGTCGGCTATGGCAACGATCGGCAAACACGCGGTAGTGCTGGGCGCGAGCATGGGCGGGCTGCTGGCGGCCCGGGCCCTGGCCGATTTCTTCGACACCGTCACGCTCGTGGAGCGCGACGTACTGCCGGATGGTCCGGTCCAGCGGCGCGGCGTCCCGCAGGGCAGGCACGCGCACGGACTGCTCAGCGGCGGCCTGGAGGCGATGGCCGAACTGTTTCCCGGGCTCCCAGAGGATCTGGCCGCCGACGGTGCGACGGTGCTGGACGGGACGAACCTGGCCCTCGTCTCACTGACATTCGGCGGCCATCGACTCAACCTCGACGGGCGGCAGTCCAAACCGATCGCCTCGTATCTGGCCAGCCGACCGTTCCTGGAGGCACACGTGCGCGACCGGGTGCGCGCCATCGACAACATCCGGATCCTCGACGGGCACGAGGCCGTCGAGTTGTTGATGGACGACACCCTCCGGGTGAACAGCGTTCTGGTGGCCGCCCGAGACGGTGGCACCGGAGCAGCGATCGCGGCCGACCTGATCGTCGACGCGATGGGCCGTGCCGGACGCACACCAGCGTTCCTGGAGAGCGCGGGATTCGGACGTCCGGCCGAGGACCGAATCACGGTGCAGGTGGCCTATTCCAGCCAGTTGCTACGTTTTGCCGGCGACGCGCCACACGATCGGCTCACCCTTGTCGGACCGGTTCCCGAAAGGACCTGTGGGGCTTCACTGTTCGCCTACGAAGACAACACCTGGCTGCTCACCACGGCAGGAATGAACGGACAGGAACCACCGGCGGATCTGGCCGGGATGATCGGGTTCATCGAGAATCTGTTCCCGGTTGACACGGTCGAAGCCTTACGCAACGCCCAGCCACTCGGTCCGCCGGCGACTTTCCGCTATCCCGCGAGCGTCCGGAGGCGCTATGAGCGCATGCCCCGCTTCCCCGAGGGCCTGCTGGTGTTCGGCGATGCGATCTGCAGCTTCAATCCGGTGTACGGGCAAGGAATGTCGGTGGCCGCGCTCGAGGCGCTGGCCTTGCGCGATTGCCTGGCCCGCGGAGCCGACGACCTGGGCCGTAGATTCCTGCGCGCTGCTGCCGGCTGCGTCAACACGGCATGGCAGATGGCGTGCGGCGCCGATCTTGCCCTGCCGCAGATACCCGGCCCCCGACCCGCTTCGATGCGGCTGACCAACTGGTACACCGAGCGGGTGCCCACCGCCGCCGAACACGACCCGGTGGTTACCGAGGCGTTCTTCCGGGTGATGAACCTGGTGGATGGACCCGGCCGCCTGTTCCATCCGTCCGTGGTGCGCCGGGTGGCGGCCGGCTCCCGACGGCGCCGCACGCAACAGCCGGCGGCCGACAGAGCCGCCGTGGTGCCAACCTGAGATCGTCCGGCTATTCGCTGATTCCGGTGAGGGCGCGGCGCAGCAGGTGCATGGCGACCGTCGTGGCCCGCTCCCGGATGTCGGAACGATTACCCGGCAGTCGCAGGGTGCGGGTGATCGCCGTCGAACCCGACCGGACCGCGAAACACACGGTGCCGACCGGCTTTTCCGGGCTACCGCCATCCGGGCCGGCGATACCACTGATGGCCACCGCGGTATCGGCGCCGAAATGGTGCAACGCGCCGGTGACCATCGATTCGACCACTGGTTCGGATACCGCTCCGTGCTCGGTGATCAGAACCGGATCAACGTTCAGCAGTTCGGCTTTGGCTTCGTTCGAATAGCTGACCACCCCGCCTGCGAAGTATTCCGAGCAGCCGGGGATGTCAGCCAGTCGAGCGGCCAGCAACCCGGCGGTGCAGGATTCCGCGGTGGCGATTCGGTGTCCGGCCAACAAGCCGGACACCTGCTCGTCGACGGTGGTGCCATCCTCGGAGTACAGCGCCGCACCATGCCGGTCGCGCAGCAACGTCAGCAGGGCCTGGTAGGCGGGCGCCGAGTCGGGCTCGTATCGGGTGACGATCTCGAGTTCGCCGCGGCGCAGGCAGGTGGTGATCTCAAGCGCGTCGAAACCCGCGATCGTGCCCTCGGCGTCACGCAGCGTCTCGGCCAAACCGGACTCAGCCAGGCCGAACATCCGCACCATCTCCTGGCGGTAGCGGGTGCGGCCCGAAATCGCCTGCTGCACAGCTTCGGTGGAGACCGCAGCGCGCCACATCGGCTGCAATTCCCGCGGCGGACCGGGTAGCACGACCACCGTCGGATTGCCGTCCACCACCACCCCCGGAGCGGTACCGACCGGCGCGAGCACTTCCGCACCGGCGGGCACCATGGCTTGCTTGCGGTTGGCGGCGCGCACCGCATCGAAATCCACGCCCGGACGGTCACCGATCAGCTTGCGCAGGATCGCGGCGATGCGCTCCTCCATGGCCGCGTCGAGAACGAGTTCGTGGCCGCTGAACTCGGCGACGGTCGCCACGGTCAGATCGTCGGCCGTCGGCCCGAGGCCGCCACTCGTCACGATCAGGTCCACACCTTCGGCGGCCAGGAATCGCAGCTGCGCCGCGATGTCTCGGGGACGGTCGCCACAGATGGTGATGTGCGCGAGTTCCACCCCGAGCTCGAGCAGCTGGTCGGCCAGCCACGGACCGTTGCGGTCCTGGACCCTTCCGGTGAGTACTTCGGTTCCGGTAACGACGATGCCTGCACGTGCGCTCACCAGGTGAACATTACGCAAGGCGCCCGGCGGTCAGGCTCAGAAGCTGTAGCCCAATTCGGCAGGCACGTCACTGGCGAAGGCTGCGCCGAGCTGCCGCACTGCCTCTGAATCCTTGCTGCGCAACCGGTTCGCGGCGACGAAAGTCTCGGGCCGGTGGCTGCCCAGGTACAGACTGCCCAGTACGTCGAGGCCGAGCTCGATGTCGGCGGGTGCCTCGGTGGGCGTACACCGGGCCTGGCCGTCGCGAATCTCCAGGGCGAAGCGTCCACCGTCACCACGGAAACCATCGGTCACCTCCAGCACTGTCTCGAGATCGGCCTGATACCTGCGTCCCTCGAGGGCAACCGGGATGTTCATGATCCGGACCCACAGATCGTCGCTGCTCGAGGTCACCCTTGCCAGCCGTGGGTTGGTCAGCAGGTACGGCAGGGCGTCGCCGGGATGGGTCCAGATGCTCACCTTCTCCATCAGGTCCATGCCCAGCAGAGCGCGCCACAGTGTGATGTAGGCATCCGTGGTCACCGCGGTGACTTCGCGTACCCGCAGCGACCTGGACTCCTCGCCGTGCACCCGGTACAGCGCGTAGCCGTCCGGGTGAAGGAACGCGAACCACTCAGACCCTCCGTCGCGGGTGTTCTCCCGATCGGCCAGGACGTCGTCCCACAGCGCCGTCGGGCAGGCCAGGCCGCCCGGCGTCCGCTGCCGCCAGCGCTCGTAGATCTCGGCGAACCTGTCACGGTGCTCAGCGGGTTTGACCAGGCGCACGCCGCCCGGGTCCGGGACGCCGGCATGGAACTGGGCGAACCTGCGGTCGATCGTCATCAGGTGCACGGTGGTGGCGGGACCGTAGCCGAACCGGCCGTAGATTCCGCCTTCGCTCGCGGTGAGCGCCGCGATGGGGTATTGCGCATCGGCGATCCGCTGGTGCAACTCGGTGTACATCGAGCGCAGGATCCCGCGCCGCCGATGGGTGGGAGCGACGGCCACATAGCTGATGCCGGCCGCGGGCAGCGGTGCCCCGCCCGGGACGGTGAGTGTGAGATCGAGGTAGATCGACTGCCCGACGATGTCCCCATCGGTGCCACCGGCACGCATCACCACGCCGCCGCCGGGCGGCACCATCTGCTGCCACGCCGCCATCGATTCGGGATGGTTGACCTCACCGAACGCGGTGTTGCCGAGCAGTGCCATGCCCGCCCAGTCGGACTCGGTGACGGTATGCAGCGCGAGCGTGCCTGCCGGGGTATCCGCGTTGTCGATCACGGAATCCGACAGTGCCACACCGTCACCGGTCGATGCGACCGATTTTCGGCCCGCATGGTCGGGCCGACGGGCGACTCAGCGCTTGAGCCACCCGTTCAAGGTCGCCAGTTCGCGGGTGTAGGTGGTCATGATGTCGTCCTGGTACAGCGTCGCGCCACTGATCTTGTCGGAGCCCTGCCACACCACCCTGATGCGGTTGGTACCGCGCTGGTAGACGTCCACCCGGTCGACGTCACGGTGCAGCCATCCGCCGCTTTCGGCCAGCTGGCTGATCTCATGGCGCTCATCGGTTGTGGTCATCACCCGATCCTATCGGCGGGCCCGTTGGTCGATCGGCACCACCGTCGGCGCACTGTTGTAGCCGCTGACCCGGACCCAGTTCGCTGCGGGCTCCGTTCCGGTCACCGTGCCGGTCAGCTCCACCGTCTCCCCCGGGTAGACGGTCACGTAGTTGTCGGAGTATTCGATCGGCAGGATCTCGTCACCGTCTTCAGTGGTGGTGATCTCGACACGTTCGAAGAACGCGAGCCGGCGGCCGGGATTGTGCAGCCGGATCTGCACCTTGGCGTCGCCGGCCGATTCGGTCCGGTGCGCACTCACCTGCAGGCGCGCCGGTGCCATGGTGTTCAGCGGGGTCATGTCGGCCCAGCTGCTCTGTACAAGGTCGAACGCCTGGTCGTTGACCGGAGGTCCGACGTCGTCGAGGTGCTGCGACTGCCAGTAAGTGTTGTCGGCGACCACAGCACCGTTCTCGTCGATCAGTTCAGCGCGGACGAACACCACCGGCGAGTCGCCGTCCGGTCGGGGCAGGGACAACCCGGGCACGACACCGTTGGAGGGGACCGCAGGTACCTCGGCGCTCCGGTCGTCACGCATCCGGCCGGTCAGGTCATAGACCCGGACCCGCACCCGCAGGCCGGTCCGCTCCTGCGGGGACTGGTTGACCACACTGACGTGGGCGGTGTCGTGATCTCCGGTGGCGTAGGAATCGAACACCACCGAAAGCGGCCTCAGCCCCTTCTTTGCCCCGTAGTAGGCGCCGCCGGGCCGCAGGTAGTAGTCGAAGAGGTGGCCGAAGAACGACGGCCAGTGATTGTTGAGCATCCAGTAGATGGTCATCTTGTGGTTGTCCCACCCGCCGGCCGCGAACGCCTCGAACTGGGCGCGGGTGGACTCGTAGTGCGCAAGTTGCGCCTTGCGCGCGAATTCCTCTGCGCTGCGCGAGGATCCGTAACGCTGCATCACCGCGGTCCGGATGCTCTCCAGGGCGGCGTTGCTCGGGTTGGCCCCGGCGTGGAAGTACCACGCGTCGTTGATGGGCCAGAGCTTGTCGGGCGGGATGAATTTCTGCAGGCTGGCGAACGGCGGGATGTGCTCGTTGTCACCCTGTTCGGCGTTGGAGCCGCGGGTGGCCTGATACCGGCCGCTGAACCAGTAGCTCGGCGGGCGCCAGGTGTAGGGGCCGGCCATGTGGATGCCGTCCCAGTCAGGTTCCCCGTTGGCGTCGCGAGCCAGGGACGACACGGTGTCGACGACGGTGTTGGGCCAGTGCAGATCACGCAGTATTTCGTGATAACCCGCGAGCACCGGCGCCGGCGGCTTGCCGTCACTGCCGTTGGCCCACAGGAACGCCGACGCGTGCCCGCGCAGCGACAGGATCTGCGAGCGCATGCTCTCGTCGGCCACACGCCGATCCTCGTCGTCCCACTGCGACCATTTCTCCCACTGGTTGCAGCACATCCATCCGTACATCAGGGGGATGCCGAGTTCGTCGGCACGCTCGATGATGTTGTCGCCCGGGAACTTTCCTTCCAGCCGCAGCATGTTCAGTCCCAGGTCCCGGACGTAGCCGAGGATGGCGTCCTCGCGCTGCGGGTCGTACCGGAACAACAGGTCGGGCGTGTATGCCGCGCCCCGGACCAGGAAATCACGGCCGTTGACGGTCAGGTAGAAGCTGCCGCCCCGACCCAGGTCGGGGTACTGCTCGTCGTTGTCGCGGTGCTGTGCCACGGTGCGGATCCCGAATCGGGAATCCAGGGTGTCGGTGGCCCGGCCGTAGCGCAGAAATTCCAGCCGCAGGTCGTACAGGTCGGGCTTGCCCATGGTGTAGGGCCACCACAGGTCCGGGTTGCTGACCCGCAGCGCCGCGAAAGTGTCGGGGTCGAACCGGATTTCCCGGCGCTCCCCCGGCGCCAGGTTGACCGATTGAGACACCGAGATGGAGGGCTTGCCGGGCCGGCTGATGCGGGCCCGCACCACGCCGCGCATCGGCGCATCGGCGGTGTTGCGGATATCGGAGTGGACGGTGAGCCGGGCCGAGTCGGTGGCCGGCAGCGGCAGCTCGGTGGTGACCAGCGGGTCACTGAGCACGACCTGGCCCGAGTAGCTCAGGTACACCGGTTTGAAGATCCCCGCATTGCGGTCGGCCACATAGGAATTGCCGCGCAGCGGGTTCTTGCCAGGGCCCTGGTAGCCGATGCGGTTCCAGTTGAGCCAGTCCCACCAGCTGTCGGCGAGCTCGACGCCGTCGATGTCCTGCAGCGACTGCTCGGGTGTCACCTTGACCGCCAGCGTGTTGACCCCGCCGGGGTTGATCCATTCGGTCGCGTCGATCTCGTGGATCGTGTGCATGCCCACCAGCACTGAACTGCCGGCGATCATCGTGCCGTTGAGCCACACCTCGGCGCGGTAGTTGATGCCGGGGAAATCCAGCCGGTAACTCGAGCTACCTCGGGGCGCGGTGAACGTCGTGCGGTACCACCAGTCCTGCCGGAAGAGGTCGTCCGGCACATCGGCCAGGTTGTCCCCGAAATACAGGTCCGGATAGGTGCCGTCGTCCTGCAGGGCCGCGAGCACGGTGGACGGCATCTGTCTGACCGGATGCCAGTCGGCGCTCACCTCGCCGGGTGTGGACATCGCGGCGCCGTCGGCGGTGACGGTACGCGCCGAGGCCAGCTGCCAGCCCTGTGCCAGTTCCATCCGTCCGGAAGGCGGTTCCGGTTGCGCGAACGGCGGGAAATCGGCGGCGCACAGGGAAAAGAGCAGCAGTGCGGCACCGACCAGGCCGACGAAGCCCGTGACGCTCAGGCCGGCGCGGCGATTCCGGGCGGAAATGGGCAGCTCCTCACAGACCGGTCAGGTTGGCACCGTGTCGGCGATTCGATGCCCTGCCAGGTCATTCTGCCGTGGTCGGAACCGCCGCGTACGGGCGGTGCGACTCAGAGCTTGTGCGGGACGTCGTTGACGATGCCGCCGTCCATGACGAACTCGGCGCCCGTGGCGTAACGCGACTCATCGCTGGCCAGGAACACCACGAAGGTCGATACCTCGTCGGGTTGCCCGGGCCGGCCCAGCGGAATGCTCAGCATGTCCTCGGGGAAGTGCTCGGTCATCGGGGTCCGGATGAAGCCGGGGTGGATCGAGTTGACCCGGATCTGCTTGGGTCCCAGTTCCAGCGCCGCGGACTTGGTCAGGCCGCGCACCGCCCACTTGGAGGCGACGTACGGGTGCACCATGGCCGCACCGCGCAGGCCCTCGATGGACGACACGTTGATGATCGAGCCGCCGCCCGCGGCCTTCATCGCCTTGACGCACGCCTGCATCCCCAGGAAGGTGCCGGTCAGGTTGACGTCGATGACCTTCTGCCACTGGGCCATGTCGAACTTGCCGATCTGGCCGAGCGCGACGATCCCGGCATTGTTCACCAGCACATTGAGCAGACCGAACTCCTCGGTCGCCGTCGCGACCGCGGCGTCCCACTGGTCCTCCTGGGTGACGTCGAGATGCACATACCGGACCGAGTCACCGAGCTCGGCGGCAAACGCCTTGCCCTCGTCATCGAGGATGTCCCCGATCACCACCTTGCCGCCCTCGGCGACCAGAGCGCGCGCGTGCTCGGCGCCCATCCCGCGCGCGCCGCCACTGATGAGTGCCACTTTTCCGTCTACCCGTCCCATGACGGGTGAGGCTACCGCCTGACGCGCAGAATTAGAACCTGTTCCAATTTTGTCGCCGGATCGGCATACTGCGACTAGACCGCACACCTTGAGGAGACCTGTATGGCCATTCGCGTGGCGATCGTCGGAACCGGAAACTGCGGCCGATTGGCCCTGATCCAGCTCATCGACGACCCCCGGTTCGAACTCGTCGCGGTGGGCACCTCGACCGAGGCGAAGGTCGGCCTGGACGCCGGCGAACTGGCCGGGCTGGGCGACGTCACCGGGGTCACCGCCACGCTGGGCATCGATGCCGCGATCGCCGCCAAACCGGACTGCCTGGTGTACTGCGCGATGGGTGACACCCGCCCCGTGGAAGCCACCCGCGATGTGATGGCCGCGCTGGCTGCCGGGATCAACGTGGTCGGCTCGGCCCCGGGCGGCCTGCAATTCCCCTGGGGCGCCATGCCGGAGAAGGCCATCGCACGGGTGGAAGAAGCTGCTCAGGCGGGCAATTCAAGCGTGTTCATCACCGGTGTCGACCCCGGGTTCGCCACCGACCTGGTGCCGTTCGCGATCGCTGGCACATGTCAGCGCGTCGATCAGATCAAGACCATGGAGATCGCCGACTACGCCACCTATGACGGCAGCGAGGTGATGTCGATCGTCATGGGATTCGGCAATCCGATCGACCAGCCCGGAATGTTGTTTCTCCCCGGAATCCTCAGCGCCGCTTGGGGGACCGCGATCCGGATGCTCGCCGCCGGACTGGGCGTCGAAGTCGAAGACATCACCGAGCACTACGAGTTGGAACCCGCGCCCGAGGACATCGAGGTCGCGACCGGCGTCATCGCCAAGGGCACGGTGGCGGCGATGCGCTTCCAGATCAACGGCGTGGTCGGCGGTAAGCCGGTGATCGTCGTCGAACACGTCACCCGGGTGCGTGCGGACCTGCGACCGGACTGGGCGCAACCGGCCCAGCCCGGCGGCTCCTACCGCGTCGAGATCACCGGCGAGCCGTCATATGTCGTGGACATCTGCCCGACCAGCGATCGAGGCGACCACAACCACGCCGCGATCGTGGCGGCGGCCGGGCGCATCGTCAACGCCATCCCCGACGTGGTGGCCGCCGAGCCGGGCATTCGCACCACCCTGGACCTGCCGCTGGTGACCGGCAAGGGACTCCACAAGCTCGGCTAAGCCCCGGGCCGGAGCCGCCGATCCCGACGCCGGCTGCCGGGACGCGGAACCGTGAGCACCGGCCAACCGTGGTCGGTCGCGGCCGAGGCCAGCCCCGGCCTCGGGTTCACCGGCCGCGGATGGCCCACCAACCGCATGAGTGCCCCGTCCTCGTCGCCGTCGGCGTAGAAATAGCAGTGCGCCATGTCGATCTGCTCGGCCCGACAGAACGTCTGTACCGCAATGGCCTTGCGCGCACCCCAGATGATCGGCTCGACGATGCCGCCGGTCAGCCTGCCCTCGCCGTCGGTCACGAAGTGATTGCACAGCACGTGGTCGATCCCGAGGTGTCGCGCGACCGGCTCGGCATGGATGGTCAGAGCCGAGGAGCTCAACACCACGGTGTGGCCGCGGTCCTGGTGCCGACGCACCACCTCCCGCATGTGCGGATAGACCCGCTGTGCGATCCGGTTCTGGAAGAGGTACTCCCCCAGCTCGTCGAGTTCGAGCAGGGATTCGCCCCGCAGGTACCCGGCGGCCCGCACCAGGAGCCGCTCGAACGGCATCCGGCCGATCCGATAGCGCACGGAGGCTTCGACGATCCCGAGGATCTCGCCGGCAGCAGCCTGCCGCTGCCGAATGCGATGGCCGGCGTGCGCCGTCGCGGTGAATCCGTCCACCAGGGTGCCGTCGAGGTCGAAGAACGCGCCCACCTGCGATCCCCCCGGCCCGGACCCGATTTCCTCGAGTGACTCGGGTGGCGACAAGGTGCGGCCCATGGGGCTACTAAACCAAGCCGCCACGACAATCGGCCAGTCGAGACTAGAAATGGGGCATGGCCCCAACCGCACACTGCATCGGGATCAAGGACATCGCGGCCGTCATCGCCACCGGACGATTCGAGGAGGCGAGGGCCTGGTACACCCGATTGCTCGACCGCGAACCCGACCTGGAACCCGTTCCGGGAGTCGCCGAATGGCAGCTGACCGCGACCGCGTGGCTACAGGTCGTCACCGATCCTGGCCGCGCCGGGCGATCGGCCGTCAGATTCGGGGTCGACGAACTGGACACCACCGCCGCGTGGCTGCGCGACAACGGTGTCAGTGTCACAGAGCCGCAGGTCATCGCCGACATGGTCGCCGTCATCGATGTCGCCGATCCAGATGGAAATGAGGTGTCGTTCGTGGCCGAGCTCGCGTGAATGTGCCGGGTCCCGGTCCAAAACCACCCATGGTGGTACTAAACTAGAACACGTTTCACTTCTGTCCGGGCCGGATCGGCCGAGGACTCTCAAACCGCACCGTCACTTCAAGGAGTTCCGAATGCACACCGCACTCTGCGACGAGCTGGGGATCGAATTCCCGATCTTCGCGTTCACCCACTGTCGCGACGTTGTCGTGGCCGTCAGCAAGGCCGGCGGTTTCGGCGTGCTGGGCGCCGTGGGCTTCACGCCCGAGCAGCTGGAGATCGAGCTCAACTGGATCGACGAGCACATCGGCGACCACCCCTACGGCGTCGACATCGTCATCCCCAACAAGTACGAGGGCATGGACGCCAACATGTCCGCCGATGAACTCAAGGGCATGCTGCAGTCCCTGGTGCCCCAGGAGCACCTCGAGTTCGCCCGCAAGATCCTCGCCGACCACGGCGTGCCGGTCGAGCACAGCGACGACGATGCGCTGCAGCTTCTCGGCTGGACCGAGGCCACCGCGACCCCGCAGGTGGAAATCGCCCTCAAGCATCCCAAGATGACGCTGATCGCCAATGCGCTCGGCACCCCGCCGCCCGACATGATCAAGCGCATCCACGACGAAGGCCGCAAGGTCGCGGCGCTGTGCGGATCGCCGTCACAGGCCCGCAAGCATGCCGACGCCGGTGTCGACATCATCATCGCCCAGGGCGGCGAGGCCGGTGGGCACAGTGGCGAGGTGGGCTCGATCGTGTTGTGGCCACAGGTGGTCAAGGAGGTCGCTCCGGTTCCGGTGCTGGCCGCCGGCGGTATCGGCAGCGGTCAGCAGATCGCCGCCGCACTTGCGCTCGGCGCCCAGGGCGCCTGGACCGGATCCCAGTGGGTCATGGTCGAGGAGTCCGAGCACACCGCGCAGCAGCACGCCGCCTACGCCAAGGCCAGCAGCCGTGACACCGTGCGCAGCCGCTCGTTCACCGGCAAGCCGGCCCGCATGCTGCGCAACGACTGGACCGAGGCCTGGGAGAACCCGGACAACCCGAAGCCGCTCGGCATGCCGTTGCAGTACATGGTGTCCGGAATGGCCGTGGCCGCCACGCACAAGTACCCGAACGAGAGTGTCGACGTCGCGTTCAACCCGGTGGGTCAGGTGGTCGGCCAGTTCACCAAGGTCGAGAAGACCTCCGCGGTGATCGAACGCTGGGTTCAGGAATACCTGGAGGCCACGGGCACCCTCAACGCCCTCAACGAGGCCGCCGGGGTCTGATCGAGGCCGCCGGCGGCGGGTTCCCCATCGCCGGCGGAGTGACTGGACCCGATCTGGGGTCGACCACCAATTAGGCAATTAGGCCGAGGATTGCGGTCAGCATGTAGCCGCAATCCTCGGCCTTGTCGTCCCCCTGCCGAGGGCATCGCTCGAAGGTGTAGACCGATGCCCGTCGATTATGTATGTTTCTATACATAATCGACGGAAGGCACCCGGTGACCAGTCCTCGTGAACGCATGGTGGCCTCGGCCGCACTGTTGATCCGTGAGCGCGGCGCGCACCCGACTGCGATCGCCGACGTGCTCGCCCACAGCGGCGCACCGCGCGGATCGGCCTATCACTACTTTCCCGGCGGGCGCGGCCAGCTGCTCTGCGAGGCCATCGATTACGCCAGCGATCAGGTGGCCGCACGGATCGACAAGGCCGACAGCGCGGCGGCGTTGCTCGACGCCATGATCGCCGGGTTTCGTAAACAGTTGTCCGCCAGCAATTTCCGAGCCGGCTGCCCGATCGTTGCAGTCGCGGTAGAGGCGGGAGATCCCGGCCCGGCCGAGAACGCCGCACTCGATCGGGCGGGAGCCGCCTTCACCCGGTGGACCGGCCAGATCACCCGCCGGCTGACCGACGACGGAGTGCCCGCCGGGCGCGCCGAGGAACTGGCAACACTGATCATGACTGCCATCGAAGGCGCGGTGGTGATGGCGCGGGCCACTCGCGACGTCAAACCACTCGAGAAGATCCACCGCCAACTTCGTGCACTCCTGCCGGAAGGAACATCGTCATGACCGTCGATCAATGGCAGCCCACCGCATGCATCCTGTGCGAGTGCAACTGCGGCATCGTGGTACAGACCCAAGACCGGGCCATCACCAAGATCCGTGGCGACAAGGACCATCCGGCGTCGCAGGGATACACCTGCAACAAGGCCCTGCGGCTCGATCACTATCAGAGCAGTTCCAACCGGCTCACTTCGCCACTGCGCCGGCGGCCTGATGGCAGTTTCGAGGAGATCGATTGGGACACCGCGATTTCCGAGATCGCCGCAGGCTTCCTGGCCATCAGGGACAACTACGGCGGAGACAAGATCTTCTACTACGGCGGCGGTGGCCAGGGCAATCATCTCGGCGGGGCCTACAGCGGCGCGTTCCTCAAGGCGATCGGCTCGCGGTACCGGTCAAACGCCCTGGCGCAGGAAAAGACCGGTGAGGCATGGGTCGATGCCCACCTGTACGGCGGTCACACCCGCGGCGAATTCGAACACGCCGAGGTCTCGGTGTTCGTCGGCAAGAACCCGTGGATGTCGCAGAGTTTCCCGCGGGCACGGGTGGTGCTCAACGAGATCGCCAAAGATCCCGACCGCGCGATGATCGTGATCGATCCGGTGATGACCGACACCGCCAAGCTGGCCGAATTCCATCTGCGTGTGCGGCCGGGCACCGACGCCTGGTGTCTGGCCGCCATGGCCGCGGTGCTGGTACAGGAAAACCTTTGCGACGAGGACTTTCTGGCCGCCCATGTCAACGGCGTCGAACCCGTCCGCGACGTCCTCGCCGAAGTGCCGGTCAGCGACTACGCGACCCGGTGCGGCGTCGACGAGTCCCTGCTGCGCGCCGCGGTACGCCGGATCGCCGCAGCCGGCAGCGTCGCGGTGTTCGAGGATCTCGGCATTCAGCAGGCCCCCAACAGCACGCTGTGCTCATACCTCAACAAGATGCTGTGGATCCTCACCGGCAATTTCGCGAAACGAGGTGGGCAGCATCTGCATTCGTCGTTCGCCCCGCTGTTCGGCTCGGGTGGGGTCGGCCGCAGCCCGGTCACGGGTGCTCCGGTGATCGCCGGACTGGTGCCGTCGAACGTGGTGCCGCAGGAGATCCTCGGCGACCATCCCGACCGGTTCCGCGCGATGATCGTCGAGAGCAGCAACCCGGCGCACTCGGTGGCCGATTCGGCGGCCGTGCGGGCCGCACTCCAATCGCTGCAACTCCTGGTGGTCGTCGACGTCGCAATGACCGAGACCGCGCGGTTGGCGCACTATGTGCTGCCCGCGGCCAACCAGTTCGAGAAGCCCGAGGCGACGTTCTTCAATCTCGAGTTCCCGCACAACAACTTTCACCTGCGCCATCCACTGTTCGAACCGCTGCCGACAACACTGCCCGAACCCGAGATCTGGGCCCGCTTGGTGCGCGCGATCGGTGCGGTCGACGACGCCGAACTGGACCCGCTGCGCCGCGCTGCCCGTGACGGCCTGGACGCGTACGCCGAGGCGTTTCTCGGGGCGGTCGGCGCCAATCCCGGGCTCGGCCGGGTATTGCCGTACGTGCTCTACGAAACGCTCGGCCCGGTCCTACCGGCCGGCCTGGCCGGGGCAGCCGCACTGTGGGGCCTGGCACAGAAGACCGCGATGACCTATCCCGACGCGGTGCGCCGTGCCGGCCACGCAGACGGCAACGCGCTGTTCGAGGCCATCCTGGCCGGCCGGTCCGGAATCACGTTCACCGTGCACGAGTATCCGGACGACTTCGCCCTGATCACCCACGCGGACCACAAGATCGCGTTGGAGATGCCGGAACTGCTCGATGCCGTGCGGGCCCTGCCGACCACGGCCTCGGCGCTGACCACCGAGGCACTTCCCCTGGTGCTGTCCGCCGGGGAACGGCGTGCCTACACCGCCAACGACATCTTCCGCGATCCCGGCTGGCGCAAGCGGGATGTCAACGGCGCCTTGCGGATCAGCGTCCACGATGCCGAAGTCATCGGCCTGCTCGACGGTGACCTGGCCAGGATCACCACGGCAGCCGGCAGCGCAACGGCCACCGTGGAGGTCAGCGACGCGATGCTGCCCGGGCATATCTCCCTGCCCAACGGGTTCGGGCTGGACTACACCGACGGCGACGGGCGTGCGGTGGCTCCCGGGGTCGCACCCAATGAGCTCACGTCGTCGCAATGGCGCGACGAGTACGCGGGCACGCCGTGGCACAAGCACGTGCCTGCCCGCGTCGACCCCATCAGGGCCGAAAGCATTCCGGGCTGATCAGCTGCCCGGCACTCAGGGTGCGGGAACGGGGGCCGGAACCGGCGGAGGCGGAGCAACCGGTCCGGCGGGCAACGGTGCGGTCGCGGGCAGCGGTGCGACCGCGGGCGCCGGGGCCGGCGCCTCGGGCGCGATCGGTACGTTCGGGCCGGGCACCTGGTTGGGAACGGGCGTGTTCATGCCGCGTTGCGCCAGCCCGAGAATCAGCGCTTCCTTGCCACTGATCTCCTGGCTCTGCACCGCGTGCCACAGATCCTTGAGGTAGCTCAGGTTCGGGGACTCGGTGCCCTGCCCGGTGGGATCCATCGTCGAGCCGGGCGGCAGTGCCTCGGGGCTCGCCAGGTGCGGGGTGCCCGCCACCTCACCAGGAGCTGGTGGCGCCCCCGGATCCGAACCCGCGGCCTGCGGCGCTGGTACCGGCGCCGGTGCGGGCGGTGCCGGCGGACTGGCCGGCTCCGCGGCCGCCGCGGCGGCCACCGACAACGCAACGATGGGACCTGACACACAGCATGCGAAGACAGTCGTCAACCTTCGAATGTCGACATGCATCTGGGTAACCTCCCGCTGTTGCTTCAGGGACAGATGGTAACGCTGAGTGCATCGTCGCGCTCGTCCAACCGTTACAGCACAGGGATCAGAACACGTTCCAATACCAACGATGCGGGAGTTTCTCCCAACCCGCTCCATAGCGCCCCACCTGTGGTGTAGCAATGGCTTTACGCCACTACACAACGTCGTCGCGAGGAGCGCCAACGCCATGCCGACTCTGAACCTTCCGCCCGGATTCGATTTCACCGATCCCGACATCTACGCCGAACGACTGCCGGTCGAGGAACTCGCGGAGATGCGCAGACTGGCCCCGATCTGGTGGAACGAACAGCCGAAAGGCCAAGGGGGGTTCGACGACGGCGGGTTCTGGGTCGTCACCAAGCACAAAGACGTCAAAGAGGTGTCGCTGCGCAGCGATGTGTTCTCCAGCCAGGAGAAGACCGCCCTGCCGCGCTATCGGGAGGGCAGCGTCCAACAGCAGATCGACCAGGGCAAGTTCGTGTTGCTCAACATGGACGCCCCCCATCACACCCACCTGCGCAAGATCATCTCGCGCGCCTTCACGCCACGCGCGGTCGAACGCCTGCGTGCCGACCTCGCCGAGCGCGCCCGAACGATCGTCGAGACGGCCGCCGCCGAAGGCTCGGGAGATTTCGTCGAACAGGTGTCGTGCGAACTGCCGCTCCAGGCGATCGCCGGGCTCATGGGCGTGCCGCAGGAGGACCGTAAGAAGCTGTTCGACTGGTCCAACCAGATGGTCGGCGATCAGGACCCGGAGTTCGCCTCCAACGATGCGATCAGCGCTTCGGTCGAACTGATCATGTACGGGATGCAGATGGCCGCCGAGCGGACGAAGAACCCCGGCGAGGATCTGGTCTCCAAGCTCCTGCAGGCCGATGTCGAGGGGCACAAGCTCTCCGACGACGAGTTCGGCTTCTTCGTGATCCTGCTCGCCGTGGCGGGCAACGAGACCACCCGCAACTCCATCACCCAGGGCATGATGGCGTTCGCCGATCACCCTGACCAATGGGAGTTGTTCAAGCGGGAGCGGCCGGCGACGGCCGCGGACGAGATCGTGCGGTGGGCCACGCCGGTGACCTCATTTCAGCGCACGGCGCTGCAGGACACCGAGCTGGCCGGTGTGCCGATCAAGAAAGGCCAGCGGGTGGTGATGTTCTACCGCTCGGCCAATTTCGACGAAGAGGTGTTCGACGACCCGTACAGTTTCGACATCTTGCGTGATCCCAACCCGCACGTGGGATTCGGTGGGACCGGCGCGCACTACTGCATCGGCGCCAACCTCGCCAGGATGACCATCGACCTGATCTTCAACGCGATCGCCGACGGGATGCCCGACCTGACCCCGTTGGCGGCGCCCGAACGGCTGCGGTCGGGCTGGCTGAACGGAATCAAACACTGGCAGGTGGATTACCGCGGCCGCTCGGATAATCGATGATGGACCGCCAGTAGTCTTCCGGGATTTCGGTGTTCGACCGCAGCACGATCGCCAGGCCGGTAGCCATCGCGATGCCGAGTACTCCGAGCCACAGGCCCGCGAGTGCGATCAAGGTCCAGAGCACCGTCGTCACCGCGGGCCACGGCGAGGCCAGGGCGAGCGCCGGCGCGAAGAAGAACCCGGTGCCGATGTAGGCGGCCGATCCGGACCGGTCGGCGGCCATCACGAAGTGCAGCCAGCGCGGGATCGACTGGGGTGACTGGGGCGGCTTACCCATCTTTGCCTCCTGTAGGGGGTTCGACTCCAGCGTGGCCCGACCGGGTAACCGGGGCAATTACCCCTCAGGTAGTGGTTATCTCGCAGGGCGTGCGTGAGACTCGGATGGTGACGAGTGCGACCACCCAGACACCGATTGGCTCGCTGATGCGCGACTGGCGGCTGCGCCGCCGGATCAGTCAGCTGGAACTGGCCATTGAGGCCGATGTCTCGGCCCGTCATCTCAGCTTCATCGAGACCGGACGCTCGGTGCCGAGCCGGGCGATGGTTCTGCGACTGGCCGCGGCCCTCGAGGTGCCCCTGCGCGACCAGAATCAGCTGCTGCTGGCGGCGGGCCTGGCGCCGGTGTATGCCGAACGTACGCTGGACGATCCCGAGATGGCCGCGGTGCGCGACGGTGTCACACGGGTTTTGGACGCCTACAACCCTTTTCCTTGTGTGGTCGTCGATCGCACCTGGAACCTGCTGCGGGCCAACGCCGGTGCCGGCGTCATGCTGGAAGGCGTCGCGCCACACCTGTTGGCGCAACCCAACGCCCTGCGGATCACCCTGCACCCCGAGGGAATGGCTCCCCGCATCCGGAACCTCGCCGAGTGGCGCCACCACCTGATCAGCCGACTGCGCCGCGAGGTCACGGTGAGCGGGTCGGCCGAACTGGCGGACCTCCTCACCGAGATCGAGGCCTACCCGGGCGGCATGGAACCCGTGCGCGATCTCGGCGGAGTCGTCGTCCCACTGGAACTCGCCACGCCCGACGGTACGGTGCTGACCTTCCTGAGCACCGTGACGACTTTCGGCACCGCGCTGGATCTGACCGCCGCGGAATTGAGCATCGAGGCGTTTCTTCCCGCGAACGCCGAGACCGAGGCCACGTTGCGCTGAGTGGTCTTACCACTTGACCTCTGACCGCACCGGGAGCAAGATGTTCTCATGGCGCTGCAACCGGTAAACCGCCGTTCCGTCCCCGAAGACGTGTTCGATCAGATCATCGACGAAGTGCTCAGTGGCCAGATGCAGCCTGGCGAGTCGTTACCCAGCGAACGCCGACTGGCCGAGGTGCTCGGGGTGTCGCGCCCGGCCGTACGCGAGGCAATCAAGCGACTGACCGAGGCCGGTCTGGTCGAGGTCCGGCAAGGCGACGCCACCACCGTGCGCGACTTCCGCAGGCATGCCGGTCTCGATCTGTTGCCCCGATTGCTTTTGCGTGCAGGCGAACTCGATGTCAGTGTGGTGCGCAGCATCCTGGAGACCCGCTTACACAACGGACCCAAGGTCGCCGAGTTGGCTGCCGAGCGGGCCCCGGCCGAACTGATCGGGCCACTCGGCGAGACCGTGGAGTCCTTGGCAGCCGAACCGGATCCGGTCGAACAACAGCGCCGAGCACTGGCCTTCTGGGACCTCGTCGTCGACGGCGCCGACTCGATCGCATTCCGCTTGATGTACAACACCCTTCGGCAGACCTACGAGCCCGCGCTGCCGGCGCTGGCCACCATGATGGCCGCAGAGGTCGGTCGCCCGGACGCCTACCGGCGCATCGTCGAGGCGATCGCGGCGCACGACCCCCCAGCGGCCGGCCAGGCCGCTGCCGAACTGCTGGGGCCTGCCACCGATGCGCTCATGGACGCTCTCGACACCCTGGAGGAAACCCCATGACGCGCAACGCTTTCACACTCGGTGACGCGGCACGCGAGTTCGTCCGCCACCCCTCCCCCTGGATGATCGGGACCACCCTGGCCGTCACCGTCGTCGCGCGATGGGCGGTCGGCGACTGGCAATTCACCGATGCGCTCGTCCCCGTAGTGATGCTCGCGGTTTTTCCGTTCTTCGAATGGCTCGTCCATGTTTTTGTCCTGCATTGGCGGCCCAGGACGTTCGGCCCGATCACGCTGGATTCGCTGCTCGCGCGGGAACACCGACTCCACCACGTCGACCCACGCGCCATCCCGCTGATCTTCATTCCATGGCGCGCCCTGCTGTGGATCCTGCCCGTCGCCGTGGCCGTCGCGATCCTGGCGTTCCCGCGTCCCGGCCTGGGCTTGACCTTCCTGTCATTCCTGACGGTGCTGGGTCTGTCCTACGAGTGGTGCCACTACCTGATTCACAGCGACTACAAGCCGAAAAGCCGTTTATATCGCGCGGTTTGGCGCAATCATCGCCAGCACCACTACAAGAACGAGCACTACTGGTTCACGGTCACCACCGCCGGAACCGCCGACCGTGTGCTCGGGACATATCCCGACCCGGCGGCGGTGTCCACCTCACCGACGTCGAAGAACCTGCATACGGCTATGCCTGCACGACAATAGGATCGCCGAGGCGCACCGTGTTGAAGTACCAATCGGCGTTGTCGGGGCTCAAATTGATACAGCCGTGGCTGACATTTGCATAGCCCTGTGAGCCCACCGACCAGGGCGCGCCGTGCACGTACACACCACCCCAGGTCACCCGGACGGCGTCATACACCGTGAGTTTGTAGCCCTCCGGATCACTCAGCGGAATGCCGATCGTCCGCGAATCCATCACCACCACAGGCTCTTTGGCCAATGCGGTGAAGGTACCGACCGGAGTCGGAAACTTGGACTTGCCCATCGAGGCCGGCATGGTACGGGCCACGGCGCCGTCGATGCTGACCGTGAAGGTGTGGGCGCTGACATCAGCCACACCGAGCACCTGTGCCCCGGTCTCGAAGCTGGTCTTCGCCCCACCGGCCGATACCGAGATCTTCGAATGGGCCGGCCACAACTGATCGGGCTTCCACTGCATCACTTCGTCACTGAGCCAGGTGAATGTGCCTGTGGGCGTGCGCGGTGAGCTGATCTGCAGGCTGCGCTGAGCTGCGTTGCGGTCGGTCACCGGATGATCGAAAGTAACGGTGAGCGGGATCGCCACACCGACCACCGAACCGGCTGCAGGTGCAATCTCCGCTACCGGCTCGGGCGTGCTGACCGCGGCCGATGCGACATTGACCGTGCTCGCAGCGGCCAAGGTGGCGACACCGATCGCCGCAAACACTTTCAGTACCGACGCTCGAACGGTTCTGAATGACGACGATGGGACGCTCAGCATTACACCAGTGTAGGCGCTCGCCGAGACTGCACCTTTTAGGCGCAGCGTGATGGCGGGAAAGCGGTCTCGGCGGTCGCACGATGAGTTGCCCATGGTGAACACATCGACGCGACGCGGCAGAACGTTTCACCGCAGGGTCGGTGAACTGACCCACGACTCAGCAACGTCGGACGGATCACGGGGCGGCCGGCGGCGGGGCCTGCGGCTCGGGCACGACCGGGACCTCTTCGGGCTCGGGTACGACCGCCTCCGGCGCTGCAGGCACCGCCTCTGGCGCGGGTGGCACCACTTCCGGGGCGGGAGGCGCCTCTTCGGGAGCGGGAGGCGCCCCTTCGGCAGCCGGGGGCGCCGGTTCGGCCACCGGAGCCTGCGCAGCCGTCTGTTGTACCGGTGCGTCCCTGTCTCTTTTACACATCTCCGAGC